>CACMNZ010000010.1 GCA_902615165.1 uncultured Prochlorococcus sp. | reverse complement strand
GGCAATAAAAATTACTTTATATCGAGTTTCCAAGGATTCTCCTATCATCGCAGCTTTAATGAGAGCTGCAGAAAATGGGAAAGAAGTAATGACTCTTGTTGAACTAAAAGCAAGATTTGATGAAGACAATAATATTCAATGGGCAAAACAACTGGAACAAGCTGGAATTCATGTTGTCTATGGAATTATAGGATTTAAAACACATACAAAAATAGCTTTAATAGTTAGAAAAGAAAAGGGACGATTAAGAAATTATTTTCATATTGGAACTGGAAATTATAACTCTAATACTTCAAAGTTTTATACAGATTTAGGATTACTCTCAACAGATCCTGAAATCGCATCCGATTTAATTGAGTTATTTAATTACTTATCTGGATTTTCTAAACAAAAAAGTTATCAAAAATTATTAGTTTCTCCCTCATCGATGAGAAAGAAGTTTATATCTCTCATAGAGAGAGAAATTAAGAATGCAAAAGAAGGTAAAAAGGCTGAAATAATTGCAAAAATGAATTCCTTAGTAGACCCAGAAATAATTAACCTTCTTTATTTAGCTTCAGACTCAGGTGTAAAAATTAATCTTATCGTACGAGGAATTTGTTGCTTATATCCCCAAAGAAAAAATTTAAGTGAAAATATTAAAGTTAAAAGCATCATTGGCCATTTTCTTGAACATTCAAGAATTTTTTGGTTTTGTAATAACGGTGATAATGAGGTTTTTATTGGGAGTGCAGATTGGATGAGGAGAAATCTTGATAGAAGAATAGAAGCTGTTACACCTATAGAGGATTACGAATTGAAATCTAAAATATACTCGCTCTTGCAAACCTACATTAAAGATGATTACTTTTCTTGGATAATGAAGGGGGATGGTTCTTACTCGAAATATAAATTAGATTCATCGGATAATCGTTCTCAAATTGACCTCATAGAAAAATAAAAAAAATATTGATTTTTACAACATTTAAAAAAATACTTAATATTTTAAATTTTTTTTAATTTTTTATAAAATCATTTCATATCAAAGGATTTCAAGAAATAAGCATTAAATAAAAATTTTTTGTCTTTAAAATTTCAACGTAAAAGTAGTTTTTATTTCAATTTCAGTGCTAGCTTTTTAAAAAATCCATTATTTAGGAGGCCAGGGTGATGGGGATCCCTCTGGAATCTGCGAAAAGCTCTTCAGATAATAATTTTGATGAGCCAAGATTACCAAACACTGCGGGCAAGACTCGCAAATCGAAATCCAGTCTTACGGCAAAACAAAGCCAAAAAAAATCTGGCAGACTCGCTTCAGATTCTATTGGCTATTACTTAAGTAGCATTGGAAGAGTACCTCTTTTGACTCCAGCAGAGGAAATAGAGTTAGCTCATCATGTTCAGAACATGAAAAAGTTGCTGCAAATTCCTGAAACTGATAGAACTCAACGAAATCTTTATCAAATTAAGATTGGCAAAAGAGCCAGAGATAGAATGATGGCAGCTAATCTAAGACTAGTTGTTTCCGTTGCAAAAAAATACCAGAACCAAGGGCTTGAATTATTGGACCTTGTCCAGGAAGGTGCGATTGGCCTTGAAAGAGCAGTAGATAAATTTGACCCTGCTATGGGATATAAATTCTCGACTTATGCTTACTGGTGGATTAGGCAAGGAATGACAAGGGCTATTGATAATAGTGCAAGAACAATACGTTTGCCTATTCATATAAGTGAAAAACTATCCAAAATGAGAAAAGTTTCTAGAGAATTGTCCCATAAATTAGGTAGACAGCCTACCAGATTGGAAATGGCAACTGAAATGGGAATTGATCAAAAAGATTTAGAAGATTTAATCTCGCAAAGTGCTCCTTGCGCTTCCCTAGATGCTCACGCAAGAGGCGAAGAAGATAGGAGTACTCTTGGCGAACTCATACCTGATCCAAACTGTGAAGAGCCCATGGAAGGCATGGATAGAACTATTCAAAAAGAGCATCTAGGAACTTGGCTTTCGCAATTAAATGAAAGAGAACAGAAAATAATGAAGCTTAGATTTGGCTTAGATGGTGAAGAACCATTAACACTCGCAGAAATAGGAAGACAAATTAACGTTTCACGAGAAAGAGTAAGGCAACTAGAAGCTAAAGCAATATTAAAACTTAGAGTAATGACAACTCATCAAAAAGCTGCTTAACCAAATTGATAAAATTTACTGTAATTTTATTATATTTATTTTCAATTTTTTTAATAGCAATAGTTTTTAAAAAATATAATGAAGGTAGCAGAGAAATCGTCAGAAAAATAATACATATTGGAATAGGGCCTTTAATACCAATTGCTCAATTTTTAAAAATTAATCAAAGCTCTGCTCTAATTTTTACAGGAATTATTTCAATAATGGTTTTCATCAACTACACCTATAAATTGTTTCCAACAATTGAAGATGTTGAGAGAAAGAGTTATGGAACATTATTTTATTGTCTAAGTTTATTTATTTTGATTTATCTTTTCTGGGTTAAAGATCCATATGCATTAATTAGTGGATTTTTCATAATGACCTTTGGTGATGGCTTAGCTGGATTAATAGGAAAAAGCTTTAATTCAAAGAGTTGGATTTTTTTTAAACAAAAAAAATCTTTATTTGGAACTATGACAATGTTTTTAACAAGTTTAATAGTAGTTTGTTCAATAGGATATGCCCAGCAAAATAGTTTAAATTTAAATTATTTTACAATAGCTTTTTTTGCGACTTTGCTCGAACAATTTAGTGTTTTAGGAATAGATAATTTCATTGTTCCAATTTCTTCAGCATTATTTTTTAATTTTTTTATAACTAGCTAAGTGAATCGTATAAAATAGCAAGTAATTCTTTTGTAGTTTCTATATCTATACATGCATCTGTAATGCTTCTGCCAAACTGGAGATCTTCTTTTTTTACAAGTTTTTGATTTCCTTCCTTCAAATGACTTTCAAGCATAACTCCTAAAATATTTTTTTCACCATTTCTTATTTGAGCAGATATGTTTTTCAGTACTTCCGACTGTTTTCGGAAGTCTTTATTTGAATTTCCATGACTACAATCAATCATCACTTTATGAGGAAGATTACATTGCTTCAATTCAGAGGAAATTTTTTTAACATGTTCGCTTTCAAAATTTGGCCCTTTTGAACCCCCTCTTAAAACTATATGTCCATCTGGATTACCTGTTGTATTAACAATTGAAGCCATTCCATTTTCATTTACACCTAAGAAATGATGAGATTTTGAAGCAGACTGCATTGCATTTATTGCAGTAGTAAAAGAACCATCTGTACCATTTTTAAAACCTATAGGCATTGATAATCCTGATGCCATTTCTCGATGAGTCTGACTTTCAGTAGTACGCGCACCTATGGCTGTCCAACTTATTAAATCGGCTATATATTGAGGAACAATTGGATCTAGCAATTCTGTAGCAGAGGGTATTCCACGAGTTGCTAAATATGAAAGCAAACTTCTTGCCCTTCTTAAACCAGTATTAATATCATAAGAATTATCAAGATGAGGATCATTTATCAATCCCTTCCAACCAATAGTTGTTCTTGGTTTCTCAAAATATACTCTCATGATTATTTCTAATTTATCCTTATAAATTTCTCGAAAGTTTTGAATATAATTTGAATATTCTTTTGCAGCCTCTAGATCATGAATTGAACATGGACCCACAATGACTAAAAGTTTCTGATCATTATTATGCAAAATATTTTGTATCGATCTTCTTGTTTTAGATACGGTATTAGCAGAGGCGTGATCTAAAGGTATATCATTATGTAATCTACTTGGAGGTATTAATGGACGTGTCTCAACAACATGTAGATCTGATGTCTTTTCTAAAGCAGAATTATTTGATGATGTCATCATTGATTAATTAAGAAGTTTGAATATTTAAAAAAGCATTTATGAATACTCTCCTTTTCAATATTAAAAATAACAATAGATTAGGCATTAAACCTTACTAATGAAGATTTTGGAAACATTGCTAAAAGATTATGCAGAACATGTAGCTGAAAGAGCTGCCAAAGGTATACCTCCTTTACCTTTAAATGCTGAACAAACAAATTGTATTACAAAATTATTAGAACAAGATAGTACTTACGATTCATCTTATTTACTTGATTTACTAATAAACAGAGTACCCCCAGGAGTTGATGAGGCTGCTTACGTAAAAGCAAGCTGGCTTACGGCTATTGTTAATTCCGAAAAATATTGCAAATCAATTAATCCCGAAAAAGCAATTGAAATACTAGGAACAATGATAGGAGGATACAATGTAAATTCCTTAGTAGAAATACTTAAAGGAGAAAATAGTTTTCTCTCAAAAAAAGCGGCAGAAGTTTTAAAAAATATTATTCTTGTTTACGACTCGGCTAATGAAATTTATGAATTATCTCAAAATAATATTTATGCAAAAGAAGTTGTAAATAGTTGGGCAAATGCAGAATGGTTCAAAAATAAAAAAGTTTTGGATAAAGAGATTACTTGTTTAGTATTTAAAGTTGATGGTGAGACAAACACAGACGACTTATCTCCAGCTGTACATGCAACAACACGCCCGGATATTCCGATGCATGCAATAGCTATGTTGGAATTTAAAAAACCTGATGGTCTAAAGATTCTTGATAATTTAAAAAAACAAAATTTACCAATAGCTTATGTTGGAGATGTTGTTGGAACAGGGAGTTCTAGAAAATCTGCTATTAATTCACTTATTTGGCATATAGGAGAAGATATCGCTTTTGTTCCCAACAAAAAAACAGGTGGAATAATAATTGGCAGCAAAATAGCCCCAATTTTCTTTAATACTGCACAAGATTCAGGAGCTTTACCTATTGAAGCTGACGTATCTCAAATGAAAACAGGAGATATTATTAAAATATATCCCTATGAAGGCATTATTAAAAAAATTGAAAAAGATTCAAATACTGAAGAATTAATAAGCAAATTCGAGTTGCATCCATCAACTCTTACTGATGAAATTCAAGCTGGAGGAAGAATTAATCTTATGATTGGAAGGTCTCTTACGGACAAAATTAGAAACAAATTAGATTATCAACCAAGTGAAATATTTATTAGACCACAAAATCCAACCGAAAGTAGTACCGGATTTACTCAAGCTCAAAAAATAGTAGGCAAAGCATGCGGTTTAGATGGAGTTAGGCCAGGAATGACCTGTGAGCCAATTATGACCACAGTTGGTAGTCAAGATACTACTGGGCCAATGACTAGAGATGAATTAAAAGAACTAGCTTGTTTAGGATTTACTGCAGATTTAGTGATGCAAAGTTTTTGTCATACAGCTGCATATCCTAAACCAGTAGATCTACTTACCCATAAAGAATTACCTGATTTTATATCTCAAAGAGGTGGAGTAGCTCTTAAGCCTGGAGACGGCATCATTCATAGCTGGCTTAACAGAATGCTTCTCCCAGATACAGTTGGCACAGGTGGAGATAGTCATACAAGATTTCCTCTTGGAATTTCATTTCCTGGAGGCTCAGGCATTGTTGCGTTTGCAGCTGCAATAGGATCAATGCCATTAAACATGCCGGAATCTGTGCTGGTTAAATTTAAGGGAGAATTATTACCAGGAATTACTCTTAGAGATTTAGTTAATGCAATCCCTCTCTTCGCAATTAAAAAAGGACTATTAACTGTTGAGAAAGAAAATAAGAAAAATATATTCAACGGGAAAATTATGGAAATTGAGGGATTACCAAACCTAAAACTTGAACAAGCTTTTGAACTTACTGATGCTACTGCAGAACGCTCATGCGCTGGTAGCACAATACTTTTATCCCAAGAAACTGTTCAAGAATATTTAAAAAGCAATATTTGCCTGCTAGAAAAAATGATCGAAAGCAATTATGAAGATTCAAAATCGATTTCAAGAAGAATAAATGATATGAAAAATTGGTTAAAAAAACCATCATTAATTCAACCAGATTCAAACGCTCAGTATGAAGAAATCATTGAAATTGATTTAGCAAAAATAACACAACCTATAGTTGCTTGCCCTAATGATCCAGATAATGTAAAAGAAATTACTGATGTTGCAAATACAAATATTGACGAAGTTTTTATAGGTTCTTGCATGACAAATATTGGTCATTACAGGGCAGCTGCAAAAGTTCTTGAAGGAGTACAAAATTTAAAAGCTAAATTATGGATTTGTCCACCAACAAAGATGGATGAAGAAACTCTAAAAGCTGAAGGCTACTATAAAATATTTGAAGATTGTGGAGCAAGATTAGAGTTGCCAGGCTGTTCTTTATGTATGGGAAATCAAGCTAGAGTTGATGAAGGTTCTGTAGTATTTTCAACCAGTACAAGAAATTTTGACAATAGGCTTGGCAAGAATGCGCAAGTATTTTTAGGGAGTGCAGAATTGGCAGCAGTTTGTGCACTGCTTGGAAAAATACCTGAAATAGAAGAATATCAGGATATTACTAAAAATAAAATTAATCCATATTCAGATGAACTTTATCGCTATCTTCAATTTGATGAAATACACGATTTCAGCCTGACAAAGTAATAATGGACCATGCCGAACTTTATAAAAGATAATATTCAAAAAACAAGTAATAATTCTTCTCGCAGCATTAAAAAATTATTAAAACAAAGATCTCTAGTCGTTGCATTTTCTCTCTTATTAACTGGTCTAGGGGCTTCAATTACAAGCATATCTTTTAAAACTGGAATTTATTTTATTAATAATTGGAGATTAGCATTATTAGACCAATTCCCATCTATTGCGGTCTTACCTATTTTTGGAGCTCTAGGAGGAGCTATTGCAGGATATTTGATCAAAAATATAGCACCTGCCGCAAAAGGTTCAGGTGTGAGTCAAATCATGGGTTTCTTAAGACATAAAAAAGTTCCAATGAATTTAAAAGTAGGATTAGTAAAGCTCATATCAGGAATTATTGCGATTGGTAGTGGATTCCCTTTGGGTCCAGAAGGTCCATCAGTTCAAATGGGAGGATCCGTTGCTTGGCAAATGGCCAAGTGGCTCAAAGCTCCTACAGCCTTCAGAAGAGTAATAGTAGCAGCGGGTGGTGGTGCTGGAATAGCTGCAGTATTTAGCGCTCCATTAGGAGGGTTTATCTATGCAATAGAGGAGTTATTAAACTCTGCTAGACCAGTAATTTTATTATTAGTAGTAATTACAACTTTTATTGCAGATTCATCTGCTGATATTATTCAAGCCTTGGGTTTAGATCCTAAAGCAGGAGGCTTTGATTTTAACCTCGGATTTTTGATTCAAAAAGAATATGACCCATCAGTTTTTTTCTTACCTGTAGATTTTATTTACTTAGTTTTACTAGGAATAATTATTGGGATATTTGCAGAATTGTACAGCAAATATGTTTTGCTAATGCAAAATCTTGGGAAAAAATGGTATAAAAATAAATTTGTTTTAAAAATGAGTATTTGTGGACTTATTTTAGGAAGTATCTACTCTTTTTTACCCAGTACATTTCATAATTTAGATGAATTACAAAAAATAATAGCTGAACAAAATACAAGTATTGGAATTGCTTTATTAGCAGTTTTAGTACTATTTATCGCGACAGGTTTAGCTGCAGCATCCGGTGCTCCCGGAGGATTATTCTATCCAATGCTTACATTAGGAGGTTCAATCGGACTAATAATGGGGAGCTGGGTAGAAATTGCTACAGGACATGCACCAAGTACATACATTTTTGCGGGAATGGGAGCTTTCGTAGCAGGATGTTCGCGAACGCCAATAACAGCAATGTTTTTAGCTTTTGCTTTAACAAAAAATTTATTAATAATGAAACCTGTGTTAATCAGCTGCATTGCCAGTTTCTTGATAGCAAGAGCTTTTAATGAAGAATCAATTTATGAAAGACAAATACAAATAGAATTAGAAGACTAAGAAACTATCTTCAATCAAAAACAGCAGTTTTGCTGTTATAGACAAATACTTGATGATTTAGATGTAATCTAACGGCTCTTGCTAAAGCTATTCTTTCAATATCTCTTCCTTTTCTAATCAAATCATCAACTTCATCCCTATGACTTACATTAACTGTACATTGCTCTATTATTGGGCCTTCATCAAGATCTTCAGTAACATAGTGAGCAGTAGCACCTATTAATTTAACACCTCTCTTCCATGCTCTATGGTATGGTTGCCCGCCCTTAAATGCAGGTAAGAAAGAATGATGAATATTTATTATTGAAGAAAACTTTTTTAAAAAAGAGTCACTCAAAATTTGCATATATTTAGCTAATACAACAAGATCAATATCATATTCTTTTAGTAAATTTAAAAATTGATCTTCAACAATATTTTTATCAGTTTTAAAGGTATCAATATGGAAAAATTTTGCATTAAAGTCATTTGCAATATTTTCAAGATGAGAATGATTTGAAATTACTAAAGGAACTTTCATTTTGAGTTCTCCATTTCTTACTCGCCAAAGTAAATCAATCAAACAATGATTTTGTTTACTCACGAAAATAGCAACATTTGGGATTTCATCAGAATAATTTACGTTAAATTGTCCATTGACTTCATCTGCAATTTTTTCAAATTCTTTATAAATTTCATCCCTATTAAAAGATTTATTGTTACTATTCCATTCAATTCGACTAAGAAACAAACCTGCATCTTGATCTGTATGATGATCAGAATGTTTTATGTTGCCACCGTAATTTGAAATCCAACTTGTAAGTAAACTTACGAGGCCAGGACGATCGGGACAAACAATTTTGAATATAATTGAAGGATGTTCCAAAAAATCTTTAACTATTAAGTCAAATAAGCAATTATATCTAATATATCAATGAAAAGCTTAAAAGAAAATTTTCAAAAAGCAAACATAGTTATTATTGGATCAGGGATTATTGGAAAATTTAACGCCTTAGAATTATCAGAATTAGGTTTACAGGTAACGATAGTAGATCCAACTCAACTCCAAAATAGCAGCAATGCAGCTTTGGGATTGCTTATGGGTAATATGTATCAAAAAAGAAGGGGTAGAAGCTGGGATCTCAGAAAACAAAGCATTGAATTATGGCCACAATGGATTACTTTTCTACAAAAATTTAATTATGAATTAAATATCGAAAAACCATTATTACAACTTACTACTAATGAAGAAAAGTTTAAAAAATTAGAGAAATTTGTTTATAAAAATAATGATCCAACGTTACTAATTTTAGAAAGAGACTCAATTTTAATCAAGAATATAAATAAAGCCTTCCAAACAAAAAATATAAAAGGAATGATCTCCTTCAAAGATGGAAGAATAAATGCTTTATCGTTACTTCAAACGTTAGATAAATATCTAAAATATAAAAAAGTAAATTATTTACAGGGGGACATAATAAAAATAAGAAAATTAAACAATCAATGGATTTCTACAACAAGAAATAATGAAAATATAAAATCTGACATGGTTATTTTGTGTAATTCACTAAAAGCAATTGATTTAATAGATAGCCGATCTCACAACATCAAATTAAAACCTGTTTTAGGTCAAGCTATGGAAATTGAGGTTAATGATGCAGAAGTTGATTTGTTATCGCTGCCAAAACAATTCAATATAAATGGCAAAAATATAATTCCAAAATCAAAAAATAAGCTAATTATTGGATCAACTGACGAATACAACACTAAACCAGAAAAAAATACTTTCGAAAAACTCACAAATTTTCTCGAAAAAAGACCAAATTGGCTGGAAAAAGGAAAAATTTCTAAAAAATGGTACGGAATTAGGTCAAGACCAGATGGTGAGCCTTCACCAATAATGAAAAATCTTGAAGATGGACTAATTATATGTACAGGTTTTTATAAAAATGGGATTTTACTGGCTCCCGCTTGTTCTAAATGGGTTGCTAATGAAATTAAAAATTACCTTTACTAATCTTTTGTTTCAGTAAAGTCTGCATCAATTACATCATCTCCACCTTTTTCATTTGAATCACTTTGATCAGGACCTCCTGCTGCGCCTGGTGATGGTGGCTGATTGCCTGGTTGCTGATAAACAGATGAACCAACTGCATAAAGTTCTTGCTGGAGTTCTTCAAGAAGTTTTTTCATTGATTCATAATCTTCTTTTGAAGTTGCTTCTTTTAAAGCGTTACTTTTTTCTTCAACTTTAGACTTTGCTGCAGCATCAATTTTGTCTCCTAACTCACCAAGTTGCTTTTCAGTCTGATACACGAGTGTTTCAGCTTGATTTTTTAAATCTATTTTTTCTCTTTTTTCTTTATCTGCAGATGCGTTTGATTCAGCATCTTTTACCATTTTTTCTACTTCGTTATCAGATAAAGTTGAAGCCCCAGTAATAGAAATACTTTGTTCTTTACCACTACCTTTATCTTTTGCGGTAACACTAAGAATACCATTTGCATCAATATCAAATGTAACTTCAATTTGCGGAACACCTCTTGGTGCTGATGGTATACCATCCAATCTAAAAGTTCCTAAACTTTTGTTATCAGAGGCCATTTCTCTTTCACCTTGAAGTACATGAATTTCTACGTTTGTTTGACCATCTACAGCTGTTGAATATGTTTCAGATTTCTTAGTAGGCACAGTAGTATTTCGATTTATCATTTTTGTCATTACACCTCCTAATGTCTCTACGCCTAAAGAGAGTGGAGTAACGTCAAGCAATAATATATCTTTAACTTCTCCTGCTAAAACTCCCCCCTGAATAGCGGCGCCAACCGCTACTACTTCATCAGGATTAACAGTTTGATTAGGTTCTTTACCTATTATTTTTTTAACTAAATCTAAGACAGCAGGTATTCTAGAAGAACCTCCGACCATTACGACCTCATCAATCTCACTAGTAGAAATTTTTGCATCACTTATAGCTCTTTCAACTGGAGTCTTACACCTATCTATTAAAGAAGCGGCTAATTCTTCAAACTTTGCTCGAGTTAAGTTTAAATCCAAATGTTTTGGCCCTTCAGGCGTCGCTGTAATAAAGGGTAAATTTATTTCACTTTGAGTAGCATTTGAAAGCTCAATTTTTGCTTTTTCAGCAGCTTCAGTCAGTCTTTGTAGAGCTTGCTTATCTTGTCTAAGATCGATTCCCTCGTTTGATTTAAAAGTACTAGCTAAATGATCTACGATACATCTATCAAAATCATCACCACCAAGATGAGTATCTCCAGATGTTGATAGAACTTCAGTTACTCCATCACCAGCTTCAATAACTGATACATCAAACGTTCCTCCACCCAAATCAAAAACAAGAATTTTTTCATTTTCTTTGTCCAAGCCATATGCTAAAGCTGCTGCAGTTGGCTCATTAACAATTCTTAGAACTTCTAAACCTGCAATCTTTCCTGCATCTTTTGTAGCCTGTCTTTGAGAGTCATTAAAATAAGCTGGAACTGTAATTACAGCCTGAGTAACTTTGTCACCAAGGTATTTACCCGCATCATCTGCTAACTTTCTTAAAACTTGAGAACTTACCTCTTCAGGAGAAAACTGCTTATCAAGAATAGGACATTTTAATTTGACACTAGAACCAGATTTTTCAACAGAATAACTAACTTCTTTAGATTCCTCATTAACTTCATCAACTCTTCTACCTACAAAACGCTTAGCAGAATAAAAAGTATTTTCAGGATTCATAACAGCTTGTCTTTTTGCTATTTGTCCAACGAGCTGGTCTTGATTTTTTGTATATGCAACAACTGATGGAGTAGTTCTGAAACCCTCAGCATTTGCTATTACAGTAGGTTTACCACCTTCCATTACAGCGACACAACTATTAGTTGTTCCTAAATCGATTCCTACAACCTTACCCATGGGTAAATTCTCATATTTGATATTCTCCATAATCGGTCATCGACGTCATTATTGTTACTCGAATACGAGGTGTGGTTCCCGAACAGATGATTATTTTTTTTCAAAAAATTTCTAAACATGATCTCAAGTAAGACATCCTTCATTGCATTAATAGGCAATCCAGTAAGCCACTCTTTATCACCAATTATGCAAAATGCCGCTCTTCAATACTTAGGCTTAGATCTAATTTATATTGCAATACCATGTAGAAATGAGGATCTGGAGTTAGTTCTAAATTCTCTAAAAAAAATTAATTGCAAAGGTTTAAATATTACAATTCCCTATAAAGAAAAAGTATTTAATCTTTGTAGTGAAATTTCGCCTATTGCTGACAAACTAAAAGCAATTAATACCCTAAGGCTAAATTCTGAAAAAGAGTGGAGCGCAACTAATACAGATGTAGAAGGATTCATGTATCCATTAAAAACATTAAACTTCACAAAAAAACAATCGATAGTTCTTGGCTCTGGTGGTGCAGCAAGATCTGTTATTCAGGGATTAATAAATTTAGATTTTTCAAAAATTTTCGTAATTTCACGTAACAAATCATCACTAAATGAATTAGTAAAAGATTTTAAAAATCAAATTAAAATTCATGTTTTATTAAATAATGATGATCAGACTCAAAATTTAATTGAAGAAGCAGATTTAATAGTAAATGCAACACCAGTAGGAATGAAAACAACTAAATATGAAAATAATGTAATGCCATATGGCGAAGCATTTTGGAGATCTCTTAACTCGCAAACAATTGTTTACGATTTAATATACAATCCTGCTCCAACTACTTTATTGAAATTTAGCGCCAAAAAAGGATGCATGACTATTGATGGTTTGCAAATGCTTGTTGCCCAAGGAATAAAATCATTATCATTTTGGACAGATGGTTTAGAAGTGCCTTTTCATGTAATGAATGACGCACTAAAAAAATATCTTTAAAAAAATGATCCTACTTTTCAAGAAATTGCCTATCGTAATGTATCGTAAGTAATGAACAGACGCTCATTACATCAATTTATGAGCCAAAGACCTTGTCTGAAACTATGAACGATCAACAATCTTATTACGAAACCATGTATATCCTCCGCCCAGATATTGCGGAAGATGAAGTAACTAATCACATTGACAAATACAACAAGCTTTTAGAAGAATTTGGCGGAACTATTCTTGATAGTCAAATGAGAGGTAAAAGAAGATTAGCCTATCAAATAGCAAAACATAGAGAAGGTATTTACGTGCAACTTAGTCATCAAGGTGATGGGCAACATATCTTCAAAATTGAAAAAGCAATGAGATTAAGTGAAGATGTTATTAGATATATGACTGTTAAACAAGAAGGTCCTTTACCAACTCCAAGGCCTTCGAACAAGAGTAAATCTCAATCAGAGAATAAAGATAATCCAGATACGAAAGTTGAATCTAAAGAAAAACAAACAGTGGCAAGTTCAGATACTGCAACTCCAGGCAAAGATGATGTTGAAACTAAAGAAAATGCAGAATCTTAAATGTTAATCTTTTGTTTTTGAATTTAACTCAGCCCATATTTTATTAGACATACCCCACATATAAATAAAACCCTCTGCTAAAGAATGATTAAATACATCATCTTTGCTGTAAGTTGCCAAATCCTCCCTGTAAAGTGAATTATTTTCCGACATTCTCCCAATGACTATTGCGTTCCCCTTATAAAGTCTAATCTTTACTCTTCCATTAACTGAAGTTTGAGTCGATGATATAAATGCATCTAAACTTTCTTTAAGAGGTCCAAACCAAAAACCTTGATAAACTAATTGACCCCATTTTTTTTCCACTATTCCTTTAAAATCTACAACATCTGGGTTTAATGTTAAGCTTTCTAATTCTTTGTGTGCTTTGATTAAAAGTAAGAGGCCAGGTGTTTCGTAAATCTCTCTACTTTTAATTCCTACTACTCGATCTTCAATCATATCAATTCTTCCAAAACCATGCGCGCCTGAAATATCATTAGCTTTTTTAATAATTTCAACTGGAGTTAAAAATTTATCATTAATTCCCACTGGAAACCCATTTTTAAAAATAATTTCTATATCTTGAGGAGAATCAGGTGCATTATCAATTGATGATGTCATCGCAAATATATCTTCAGGAGCTTCTTGCATTGGGTCTTCTAATATTCCTGCTTCAATACTCCTACCAAGTAAGTTAACGTCTATTGAATATGGCGATTTTTTTGATACTGGTGCAGGAATACCAAATTTTTCTCCATACACTATTGCCTCTTCCCTACTCATATTCCACTCCCTTGCAGGAGTTATTATTTTTAAATCAGGGCCTAAAGCATTAATTGCTAAATCAAATCGAACTTGATCATTTCCTTTACCAGTACATCCATGAGCTACTGCATCGGCATTAATCTCTCTAGCAATATTCACAAGATTTTCAGCAATTAAAGGCCTAGCAAGAGCAGTAGATAAAGGATATTTATCTAAATATAATGCGTTTGCTCTAATAGCTGGAAAAGCATATCTCTCAACGAAACTTTTAACTAAATTGCCAACGATTGAGTCAGATGCACCAGAATTTAAAGCTTTTTTTCTTATTAGTTCTAAATCTTCTCCTTGTCCAAGATCTGCTACAAAAGTAACCACTTCTGAAATGCCATATTCGTTTTTTAAGTATGGAATACAAACACTTGTATCTACTCCGCCAGAATAAGCTAGTACAACTTTTTTTACCTGCTGCATCTAAATTTGCTCCATAAATTTAAATTTTTTACGTGATTAAGAATTTGAAAACTTATTAAAAACTAATATTATTGTAACTAAAAGAGCTGGACCAAAAAGTAGTAATAAGAGAAGAAAGTTATTAATTATTAAAACATTGGGATGGAAGTATCCAATAAGTTTTAATAATCCAGACAGCGACAATGAAATTATCCAGATAAAAAAGTATTTTAAATTTGCTTTATCAAACAAAGTTTTTCTTATGCATCATTGTGTATTATCTTATATATAGAGCATAATATTTAATGGACTCAAATAAACTTAAACTTAGATTAGACGATATTTCTAAAGTCAATCCTGCTTTAACTTGCTACCACAGAAATGATCCAGCTCCAGTATTACCATTAAGAGATGAACCTGATCTGCTTTCTTGGCTTGAAAATACAGGAAGACTTGTTGCAGAGAAAGAAGGGGATTCACAAGAAATTAGTACTATAGAAGAAGAAGAGCTTTCAGCTTTAATGGGAGAAAAGGAAGATTATAAAATTGAAGAAGACTCATCAGAAGATGATTGGGAAGATTAAAAAGTTTAACTTTAAATCGTTATTAATATTAAATACTTTTGCCTTAATAATTACCTCCTATTTCTTTAATAATTTTATTCCTTTAGGAGTTTTCACATTATTTTTTTTTACTTCTTTATTCGCCACGAAAAATGGTCTAAAAATAATCAGCAAATTAAATTTAATTCAAAATATAAGAACTGAAGGTCCTGCTAATCACTTTAAAAAAAGTAATACCCCAACAATGGGTGGGATTTTTATGATCATCCCTTTTTTAATTTTTCTTTTAATAGTATCTATAAGCTTAAGTTCTCTAAAATTATTTCTTTTATTATTTACTATTTTTGGATTTTTTATTACAGGTTTTTTAGATGATTATTTAAGTATTAAAAACAAAAAAAATACAGGCTTAAAATCAAAAGAAAAATTTATTTTACAAAGTATTATCTCAATAATTTTTATATTTTCAGCCTATGAAAAAAATTTAATAAATCCATTAATAACAATATCTGACTCTTGGGGAATCAATATGAATATTTTTATATTGCCCGTTTCTTTTTTAGTAATAGTTGGAATAAGTAATTCAGTGAATTTAACTGATGGACTAGATGGATTAGCAGCTGGATGCAGTGGAATAGTCTTTTATGGATTAGGAACAGAAATATTAATGAAAAATCAGCAAGAGCTTTTTGTTTTTAGTATCTTATGTTATTCAATGTCAGGCATATGCTTAGGATTTCTAAAATACAATTGTTATCCTGCAAAAATATTTATGGGTGATACAGGATCTTTAAGTATTGGTGCAATTCTGGGTTCTATAGCATTATTAACTAATAGTATTTTTACTTTAACTATTTTCTCAGGAATATTTATTATTGAATCTTTATCAGTAATAATTCAAGTAGGATATTTTAAACTTACAAAAAGATTTTTTAGCAATGGTCAACGCATATTTTTAATGTCACCACTGCACCACCATTTTGAACTTAAAGGCATTCAGGAACAAAAAATAGTTGAAAATTTTTGGAAAATCAACATATTACTTGTAATTTTAGGTATAGTTTTAAAAATAAATCTTTAAGAATTGGTCATGAGTTTTTTTACATGGAAAGATAATGGATTAACAAGTGACTGCTCAAGTCTTGATGCAATGGCATCAAGGTTTGAAGAAACTGCTAACTTAATGAAAAAACTTTCTAAGAAAGGTTTCAAACTAAAGAAAACTAATAACAATCAATTAATTCTCCATCCCGATCCGAAAGTATTTGATCAGTGGGGTTTTATTAGTGAGGAACTTCCTTTTAAACAACTCTGTTTAATATCAGATGAAGAATAACCATTTGACCTAGAAAAATTTTCTGTGAGTATTGATAAATAATTACATACGTGAGTATTCCAACTAAAGTGTCTATTAACACCTTCAATTCCATTTTTACTCCATAACTTCCACTGATTATTATTAGAAATTCCTTTTTCAAGAATAGTTTTCAACTCATTAATATCAGTAACATCTACTAGAAGCCCATTTTCACATTTTGAGCGGATCTCTTTTGGTCCTCCATCATTTGTTGATATTATTGGCAACCCACATGAAGAAGCTTCAAGAAGGGTTAAACCAAAAGGCTCTGTTAAAGCTGGATTTACAAATACACCCCCTCTGCTTGCAGCCCACCTATACAAAGCAGGGATCTGACTTGAAAGATGCTTTTTTGGATAAGCCACCTTTCCGTACAAATTATATTTATCAATCATTTCAAAAATATTATGGAATACCTCTTTTTGTTGAGGGTCAAGTTTTGCAGTATTATCTCGGCAACCCAAAATCAAAATTAAATTAGTTTTTCTCTTTAATTTTTCAGATTTTCCATATGCTTCAATCAAAGAAGGAATATTTTTTCTTCTTACAGCTCTAGAAATAGTCAATAATGGAGGTTTAGTAGAATCCTTTAGAAAAGGTTTCATCATATTGTCAATTTCAGCCGTCTCTGTTGTCGAGTGAATATGGTGAAACTTATTATGATCAACACCAGGGGGGATTACTCTTGCTTTATGAGGTGAAAAAGAAAAATATTGAGAATATTGATAAACGGACTCTTGTTTAGTGCTTGTAACAACAATATCTGCAGACTTTAAAGCTTTTTCTTCTGCCTCAATCCTTTTACTTATGGAATAAAACTTTTCTATTTGATTAGTTTTTAAACCAGTATCAAGCAATTTCCTTTTTTTCTCTCTTCCTAAAGAATGGCCAGTAAAAATAAGTGGAACATTTAAGAATTTACTGAGTTTAACTCCTACATATCCAGCATCTGCATAATGTGCATGGATAAAATTAGGTTTTTTATTTTTTTTATAATAGGAGAAAAGACTTTCAGTTAAATCGTCTAAATAAGGCCAAAGTAATTCCTTTCTTAAATATTTATTAGGTCCAAATTTGAATCTTAAAATTTTAACTCCAGGTTCTACAAATTCTTCTTCTTGAGAATATACATCATCTACTTTAGGGTCGTTTATTAAACGAGTAACTAAATCTACTTGGTCAACTTCTGAAGTATTAGCCAAACTTTTAACTAACTCTAATACGTATTGTGTTTGCCCTCCCGTATCTGCATCCCTGCCTAATTCAAGATTTTTAGATCTTATAAGTCCATGTAAGTGTAAATGTAAAAATTTAAACCTCATTCAGCAATTCCTCCGTTTAACGGCCTTTAATACAAATAAGCTGGAATTTACAAAGGAAATATTAAGAAAGAATTATGATTTTAAACATTTTTAATCAAAAGTTTCTCAAACATCAGATATAGACTTATATTACGGCTTTTAAAAAAGACTTTTATTGTACTTAAATAAGTAATAATACAAAGAAATACAACAAGTTTTTTTATTTAAGGACTTTTTTGAGATATTTTGCTGTGTGACTTGTAGGATGCTTCGCCACATCTTCAGGAATGCCTTCTGCAATAATTTCGCCACCTTTGTCTCCTCCATCAGGTCCTAAATCAATAATCCAGTCAGAACATCTAATTACGTCTAAGTTATGTTCGATAACAATTACAGAATTACCTTTATCTACCAAACGTTGGATAACATCCATTAATTTATGGACGTCATAAAAACTTAATCCAGTAGTTGGTTCATCAATCAAATACAGAGTTTTTCCAGTAGCCCTTTTAGATAATTCTGTAGCTAACTTAACTCGTTGAGCTTCTCCGCCAGATAATGTAGGAGCAGGTTGGCCTAATTTGACATATCCTAAACCGACATCTACTAATGTAGATAATCTATCAGCAGCTTGAGGTATGGCAGAAAAAGTTTCGGCAGCTTGTTCAACAGTCATCTCTAAAACATCGGATATATTAAAGCCTTTATATTTAACTTGAAGAGTTTCCCGATTAAAGCGCGCTCCTTTACATACTTCACATTGAACATAAACATCAGGCAAGAAATTCATTTCGATTACATTAACTCCTTGACCTTTACACGCTTCACATCTTCCTCCTTTCACATTAAAACTAAACTGTCCAGCCTGGTAACCCCTTGCTTTAGCTTCCACTGTGGCAGTAAATATTTGTCTTATAGGATCAAAGGCTCCTGTATAAGTAGCAGGGTTTGATCTTGGTGTTCTCCCTATTGGAGATTGATCAATAACGATGACTTTATCAATTGCCTTTATACCTTTTAACTCTTTTACACCTTGAGGAAAGGGAACTTTTAATCCCAGAGAATGACATAATGCAGGATGAAGCAATTCATTTATCAAGGTACTTTTCCCGCTACCACTTACACCAGTTACGGAAACTAGTCTTCCTAATGGAAAATCTACAGATATATTCTTTAAATTGTTTTTTGAGCAACTATTTAATATTAAACTTTTTTTAACAGAGGATCTACGTTCTTTTGGAGTGGGAATCGACTTCCTACCACTAAGATAAGCCCCAGTTAATGACCTCTCTGAGTTCAAAACATCTTGATATGATCCCTTAGCAATAATTTCCCCTCCGTAAACACCTGCACCTGGACCAATATCTACTAAGTAATCTGCAGATTTCATAGTATCTTCGTCATGTTCAACAACAACTAGAGTATTGCCAAGATCTCTTAAGCTTTTTAATGTTTCTAATAATCTGTCATTGTCTCTCTGATGTAAACCAATACTTGGCTCATCTAACACATATAAAACACCAGTAAGGCCTGCACCTATTTGTGTGGCTAATCTAATACGCTGAGCTTCTCCGCCAGACAAAGTCATGGCTGGTCTATCTAAAGTTAAATAATCTAATCCAACATTTATTAAAAACTTCAAACGCAAACGGATCTCTTTTAATACCAATTCACCTATCTGCTTTTGTTTTTCTGATAAAGATATATATTCCTTCTTAGTCTTGCCTAATCCCATGATACGCTCTATGTGAGTTAAAGTTTCAGAAACGCTTATAGATGTTAGGTCAGTAATGTTATAAGGTCCAAGTTTTACGGCCAAAGCCTCAGGTCTTAATCTTTTGCCAGAACATGTCTTGCAGGGAACTAATTCTTGGTACTTTTCTAATTTTTGTTTTACAGATTCTCCATTAGCTTCATTTAATTGCCTTTCTAATATTGGTAAAATTCCTTCAAAAGGTCTTTCGAAACCACTAGAAGTTTTGAAACGACTGTCAGCTTGAATTAATATTGGTTTATCTGATCCCAATAAAAGAACTTTTTTTTGCAAATCACTTAAATCTTTCCAAGGAGTTTTTAATTCAAAACCATAAGCTTGTCCTACTGAATAAAGTAAAGAGAAGTAATAAGTATTATCTTTTTCGCTCCAAGGGGCTATTGCGGCATAAACAGGTAACGTTTGATCTGGTATAACCCTGTCAGAAGTAAATTTTTTTAAAAAACCAATCCCATGACAATCTGGACACGCCCCATATGGGCTGTTAAAGGAAAATAATCTAGGAGAAAGTTCCTCAACAATAGAACCATGAATCGGACATGCATAATTTTCTGAATAAAGTTTTTCCCTCTCTAAGTTAGAAGGTAAACTTTCTCCTTTTTTTGGCACAACTTCTACTATTGCTAAACCATCGCCTCTTTTAAGACAAGTTTGAAGAGAATCATTTAATCTTTCTTGTATACCTTCTCTTGCAATTAATCTATCAACAACAACTTCAATATTATGAATTTGATTTTTATCTAATTCAATACTATCAGCAAGTTCTCTTACCTCGTCGTTTATTCTTACCCTAGCAAATCCCTCAGCAGCTAGTCCACTTATTAATTTTGTATGAGTTCCTTTCTTACCTCTCACTACAGGAGCCAACAGTTGGTACCTTGTTCCTTCGGGCAATAAAAGAATTTGATCAACCATTTCATCAATAGTTTGTGGCGCAATTGGAATACCACAATGATGACAATGAGGTTCGCCAGCACGACCAAACAATAACCTTAAGTAATCTTGTATCTCTGTTACTGTTCCAACTGTTGATCGAGGATTATGACTTGTTGATTTTTGGTCAATTGAAATTGCAGGTGATAAGCCCTCAATATTATCAACATCTGGTTTATCTACTTGACCTAAAAATTGCCTTGCATATGCTGAAAGACTTTCGACATATCTTCTTTGACCTTCAGCAAAAATCGTATCAAAGGCTAAAGAACTTTTACCACTTCCGCTGACTCCTGTAAAAACAATAAATTTATTCCTAGGTAAAGAAAGATCAATATTTTTTAAATTATGCTGACGAGCTCCCCTAATAATAATTGAGTTATCTTTTTCAAAATTATTATCGGTTTTTATAACCATGTTTAAATCTAACTATGATTTAAAAAAATATTATAGTGGAAATTTTTCTGTTTTATGCAGCAGCTTGATCAAGAAGTCTAGAAGCATATTCATTCACTTCGGAAGAAAGTCCACCAATAAGTTCTATTAATTCAGATTTTCTTTGTTTTTTTGTAGTTAGTTTTTCTATTGAAGTATAAGTTATTCCGTCAATAACGTTTTTATTAACTTTAAAATGAGCTAATCCTCTTGCAGCCAAAAAAGGCTGATGTGTAATACATAAAACCTGCTGATCTTTAGAAATTTCTTTAATTAACTCAACCAAAGAGAGTAAGGATTTACCACTTAAACCGTTATCAATTTCATCTAAGAAGAAAGTATTTGGTTTTTTAGAAATACTAGATTTAATTGCTAATAAAAATCTTGACATTTCTCCTCCTGAAATAACATTTGATAATGGAGCAAGCTTCTGATCAGGATTAGCAGAAAACAAAAAATTTATATTATCAATTCCCTCGCCAGAAGGCTTACACTTTGAAAATTGTATTGCAAAATTTGCATTTTCTAATCCTAAATCTCTTAAAATAGAAATTACTGATTCTTGCAACTTTCTAGCGATTTTTTTTCTTTCATTAGATTGAGTTAGATATAAAGAATTTAAATGATCTTGTAAGTTTTTAATTTGATTTTCCATATTATGAATCTCATTATCTTTATCGTTTTTTAAAAAACTTGTTCTTAACTGATCTCGCTTATTAATTAATTCAGGTAGATCCAATGAAAAAGTTCTCTCCAAGTTTTTTAAAAAAAATAATCTTTTTTGTATTTCTGAAAGATTTGATTCATTGTTATCTAAATCATGCATATATGAATTTAAAGCGTAAATTAAATCTTCAACAAGAGTTTGAATATCTAATAAATTTTCTCTAAACTTTTGAATTTTTAAATCAAAATCTGCTGTCCTATTAAAATTTTTTATTGATTGATTTATCAAAGACGATACTGATGGTTCATCATGACTGAAATTATTTAAGTTTTCTAAAGATGATTGGATTGAATTATTTATTTCTAGATTATTTATAAATTTAGTCTCTAGTAACTGCAATTCTGAGATTTCCTGACTGGACTCTAAATTGGCTTCCTCAAGAGTCTTCAATATTTGTTTAGTTAGTAAGTTATTTTCTTCTTGTTTCTTAGAGGATTCTATTTTTTCATTTATTAATCCTTTTAAAACCTGACTTTCCTCCCAAATATTTTTAATCTTTGCACTTGTATCTCTCAATTCTTGGGAACATAAATCATCAATAATTAGTCTTCTCTTATCTTGAGAATCAAAGATAAAAGTATCTGATTGACCTGCGAAATCTATTAATAATAGTCCAAGTTCTTCTAATAATTTTTTATTAATTGATAAATTATTAAGGCTATATTTAGATAAAACTTTACTATTTTTTTTAGAGGATATTCTTTTGATATTTATAAATGAATTACTTTTAAAACCATTACTAAGTAGCCAATTATTAATTTGAAAAGAAGTAGAAAATTTTGCCTCAATAAGACAATGATCTTTTCCTGGACGTATTAAGTGCTTTAAAGGTATATTAGTTCCACCAAATAAAACATTTAAGGAATCTAAAATTAGTGATTTTCCTGAACCAGAATCCCCAGTAATAATGTTCAAACCTTTTTCGAAATTAATTTCTATAATCTCTATTAAGGCGATATTCTTTATCTTTAATCGTATTAGCATGATAAAACTTCCATATAAAAAAATTAGCTTCTTTTTTAAAAAAATAAAGGCTTTAAATATATAAAGTTATGAAAGAAGAGTTTACTGATTTTATTGAAGTATCTGGACTGTTGAATTATGATCCAGAAATAATATCTAAAATTTACAAAAAGAACCCAAAAAGACTTTTAAAGAGACTTTGGCAAACACTCATACCTATTTTTACCTATTTATTCTCCATAGGATGGGATAAATTAACTGGAAGATTGAAGAATGAAGCAAAAGCAAGATTCAGAGCAAAAGAATTAACCAATTTATTAGTACAACTTGGACCAGCATTTGTTAAGGCGGGTCAAGCTTTATCAACAAGACCAGATATCATTCCTGGGATTCTTCTTGAAGAATTATCTGAATTACAAGATCAACTCCCAGGGTTTGATGGCGATGAAGCCATGAAATTAATAGAGGAAGATTTAGGTTCCAAAATAGATGAAATATTTTTAGAAATTGATAAAAAGCCAATTTCCGCTG
The DNA here is from genome assembly GCA_902615165.1 of uncultured Prochlorococcus sp. The sequence continues at coordinate 15,072 of CACMNZ010000010.1, read as the reverse complement.
CTTCTTTAGGGCAAGTGCATAAAGCAAAATTAAAGAATGAAGAGATCATTGCAGTAAAAGTACAACGACCAGGTTTGAGAGAACAAATTACATTAGATCTTTACATAGTAAGAAATATTGCTTATTGGCTAAAAAACAATATTGGATTAATCAGAAGTGATCTAGTTGCTTTAATTGATGAATTAGGTAAGAGAGTTTTTGAAGAGATGGATTATTTAAACGAAGCTGCAAATGCAGAAAAATTTAGAGATATGCATAAACATAACAAAATGATAGCTGTACCAAAAATTTATAAAGAAATAACTTCGAGAAGAGTTTTATCAATGGAATGGATAGACGGTACAAAACTAACAAATTTAGAAGACGTAAAAAAATTAGGAATCAATCCTGATGAAATGATTGATATAGGGGTGCAGTGCAGTTTAGAACAGCTTTTAGAACATGGTTTTTTTCATGCAGACCCACATCCAGGTAATTTATTAGCCTTGGAAGATGGCAGATTATGCTATCTAGATTTTGGAATGATGAGCGAGGTTTCAAGAGAATCAAGGTCGGGACTAATTCAAGCAGTAGTGCATTTAGTAAATAAAAACTTCGATAAATTATCTCAAGATTTCGTTAAATTAGGATTCTTATCAGAGGAAGTTAATCTAGAACCTATTGTTCCAGCATTTCAAGATGTTTTCATTAACGCTGTTGAACAAGGTGTTTCAAAAATGGATTTTAAGAGCGTTACAGACGATATGTCTGGTGTTATGTATAAATTCCCTTTCAAACTACCTCCATATTATGCACTTATAATTAGGTCATTACTTACATTAGAAGGAATTGCATTAAGCGTAGATCCGAACTTCAAAATACTTGGAGCAGCTTATCCATATTTTGCAAGAAGATTGATGGAAGATCCTGATCCTCAATTAAGGGAAAGCCTTAAAGAAATGCTTTTTGATGATAAAAACTTTAAATGGGACCGTTTAGAAGATCTCCTTACTAACGCTGCAAAGCAAACTAATCTCAATTTAGAAAAACTATTGGACGAAGTTATAAATCTTCTCTTTTCTTCAAAAGGAGGTTTTCTGAGAAATGAGATAATTGAAGGTTTAACAAATCAAATTGACTTATTTAGTCTAAAAATATTGAAAAATTTGAATAACTATCTTCCAGAATCAATTAAGTTAAATACAATTAACGAAAACAACAATTTAAATGATCTCATAATGTATATAGAGCCATTGAGAAACTTTTTACAAATTTTACAAAATTTACCAGGCTATTCAATTGACATTTTTTTAAAAAGGATTCCGAGGCTTATAAATGAACCTTACACAAAAGAAATGGGTATAAAAATTGCAAAAAAAGTAACTGAAAAAGGAGTGGTAAGACTTGTTAAGATTGCAGCTGGTGCAAATATTTAAATGGACTTTAATAGATTTATAGTATTTAAATTATTTTTAATATTAGTAAGTTCTCCATTATTTTTTAATGTTCCTAAAGCTTATGCTGCTGAAGAAATTAAAATCACCTACAGCATATTTTCTAGAACAATTAAAGTAAATTCTTTAAAAACTTTTGCTAAGGAAGGTAATTCAACAAAAAAATTAAAAAGAATCTTGACAGCAACTGGGTCTCCCGATAAAGAAATTAGAGCAATTTTAAATAAAGATTTTGAAGTTCCTATTACGATTGCAAGCAAATTAGTATATTCAGAAATAGGAAATATTTTTTTAACAAGACTTTCATCAATTATCTACCCTCCAAGAGCAAATGATGAAAGAACAGGTATGTTGGCACTTAGGGCAAGTATAATTCAAGGACTTGACATAGGAGATGGGAAAATAAATCTGATAAATTTTTTTGAAGGATATCCAACTAAAACTGTAGTTTTAGATGTCAGTGCTTTGAGCAAAGTTATGAATAAAGTAGAATCAATTTCAGAACTATTAACTTTTTTTTCCAATTCTCCTCTAGAAAAAATCAAAACAAATTAAAAAACTATGGTGTTATTAAATAAAATCAAAAATAAACTACGAATTAATTACAGAAAAAAAAGATGGCCAGGTCTAATCGAAGCTTATAAACAATATCTTCCAGTAACAAAGAAAACTCCTATTATTTCCCTTAATGAAGGGAATACACCACTAATTCTTAGTGAGTCAATTAGCAATTTAATTGGAAATGATACAAAAGTTTTTTTAAAATATGATGGCCTTAATCCCACAGGATCTTTTAAAGATCGTGGTATGACTATGGCAATTAGCAAAGCAAAAGAAGAAGGCTGTGAAGCTGTAATTTGTGCGAGTACTGGAAACACTTCTGCTGCTGCTGCTGCTTATGCTTCTAGGGGAGGATTAAAACCTTATGTTTTAATTCCAGAAGGATTTGTAGCACAAGGAAAGCTTGCACAAGCTTTGATGTATGGCGCTGAGATAATATCTATTAATGGAAACTTTGATAAGGCTCTTGAAATTGTTAGAGATTTATCCTCAGAACATCCTGTAGAACTTGTGAATTCTGTCAATCCATATCGAATACAAGGTCAAAAGACAGCAGCTTTTGAAATTATTGATGACTTAGGAATTGCTCCTGATTGGCTCTGTATTCCAATGGGTAATGCAGGAAATATTACTGCTTATTGGATGGGATTTAAAGAATATTCAAAAATAAAAAGAAATTTAAAATTACCAATTATGATGGGTTTTCAATCAGAAGGCTCCGCTCCATTAGTAAAAAATATAATAGTTAAAGATCCTGAAACAATTGCAACGGCAATAAGAATAGGTAATCCTGTAAATAGAGAAAAAGCAAAAAAGGTAAGAAAAGAAAGTAAAGGTGACTTTCAGTCAGTTACAGATCAAGAAATAATTAATGCCTACAAAATCCTTGCCAAAGAGGGAGTGTTTTGTGAACCTGCTAGTGCTGCATCAGTTGCTGGGCTAATTAAAAATAAAAATAGACTTCAGAAAAAATCGACTATAGTTTGTGTTCTTACTGGCAATGGTTTAAAAGATCCTGATTGCGCAATAACAAATAATGATGCTATTTTCAGGAAAAATATTGAACCTTCATTAAAAAATATAACTAAAATCTTAGGATACTAGAATCCAATAAAAATAGTGTCTGTGGAAATCGATTAAAAACAAACATCATTTGTTAAAAAAAACATAATAAATAATTTTTTTTGTTGAATATTTTTTTTGAAATCTCAAAAATTTAACTTTATTCAACAAATAAAAAATTTTTTCCACATATTTAAATGTCAAGAAATTTAGTAAAGAAACCTTTTTATTAAAAAAATCCACATTTACCACAGTTACTACTACTACTAAATTTTTTAAATTTTAATTTTAATTTTTATATTAGAAGAAAGAAAAAATAATTTATTGAATTTAATTTACGAAAAAAGTATATTGTATTTGTAAAAAGTTCCAAATTCCGATGGAAATTATTTGTAATCAAAATGAACTAAATAATGCTATACAACTAGTGAGTAAAGCAGTTGCTTCAAGGCCAACACATCCAATTCTTGCAAATATACTTTTAACAGCTGACGAAGGAACTAATAAAATTAGTATGACAGGATTTGACCTTAATTTAGGAATTCAAACCTCTTTTGATGGAACTGTTAAAAATAGTGGAGCTATTACTATACCCTCAAGACTTTTATCAGATATAGTAAACAAACTACCTAACGAAACTCCTGTTTCTTTAGCGGTTGATGAAAATTCGGAAAATATATTAATAAAAAGTGATAGAGGTTCTTTCACTCTTAAAGGAATCCCTTCTGATGAATATCCCAATTTACCATTTGTCGAAAATGGTACTTCTTTGAATATTGATCCTAGTTCTTTTTTAAAAGCTTTAAAGTCTACTATTTTTGCAAGTAGTAATGATGACTCAAAGCAATTACTTACAGGTGTAAATTTTACATTCAAACAAAGCTATCTTGAGTCTGCTTCTACAGATGGTCACAGATTGGCTGTTGCTTTAATTGGTAATGAAGAACATAAAGAAAACTTATCTTCAAATGATGGTGATTTTTCAGTAACTATTCCAACTAGATCATTAAGAGAAATTGAAAAACTAGTATCTTTGAGAAGTTCAGAAAATTCAATAAAGCTTTTTTATGACAAAGGTCAGGTAGTATTTATTTCTTCTAATCAAATAATCACGACAAGAACTCTTGAAGGTACTTATCCCAATTACTCACAATTAATTCCTGATACTTTTTCTAAGATTCTGAATTTTAATACAAAAAAATTAATCGATGCTTTAGAAAGAATTGCTGTTTTAGCTGATCAGCAAAGTAGTGTTGTAAAGATTAAATTGGACAACACAGATTTAGCTTCAATCAGTGCAGATGCCCAAGATATTGGAAATGCAAATGAATCAATACCTGTGTCTTACTCTGGAGAAAATTTTGATATTGCATTTAACGTGAGATACCTTTTGGAAGGCTTAAAAGTTATTGCTTCTGAAAATGTACTTTTAAAGTGCAATATTGCAACAACTCCAGCTGTTTTTGTACCAGAAGATAATCTCAATTCTTTTACTTATCTCGTTATGCCTGTACAGGTTCGTTCTTAACTTGAAATTACCTAAAGAAATTTTATTAAGTCAATTACTAAACTATAGTGTTAAGGGTAATAAAATCCTTAATTACGGAAATGGTGAAAATGTCTGGATGCATCCTCCAGTTCATAGGATTTTAGGATGGTGCTCTCGTCCCTCAAATTTTGATTTAAAAAGAAATGTTTGGCGATTAAATCAAATCATTCAAATAATAGACAATGAAATTTATGTCAAAGGTGATCCAGCTGTTTCTGACTTAGCAACTTTAAATAGGTTTCCAACTTTAATAGAAGCTAATCTGATAAATGTAAATGGATCAAAAATAGGAGTAATTGCAGATTTTTTATTCAACATGAAAACGGGTAAAATTATTTATTACTTAGTTTCTAGATCTAATCCTAAGATACCAGGTTCTAGTAGATGGAAACTAAATATTGAAAATATAAGTGATCAACAACCTGGATTAGTATTTTGTGAAAATAATTCTTTAGATGATTTATCTTTAATAAAATCTAGTATTAAAAATGAATTTATTCAAAAAGGAAAAAAAATTGTTGAAAGGTTTGATGATATGAAAAATATTGCTTCTAATAGATTAGAGGACTGGCTTGAGGAAGATGAAGATAATAGCCAAAACTTAGATTTTAGACAAAAAAGTTTTTATAATGAAGACAGAACATCTATACCGTTTAGTCAAAAAAAAGAAGATGAACCTTGGATATAAAGAATGATAAATCAAGATAGTAATGATCTTTATGATCTTAATCAGGCACTCAAAGTTGAAAATTTAACACTTAACGACTACGAAGAAATTTGTAAAAGATTAAAGAGAAAACCAAATAGAACAGAATTAGGTATGTTTGGCGTTATGTGGTCTGAACATTGTTGTTATAGAAATTCAAAACCTTTACTATCTAAGTTTCCCACTAAAGGTAAAAATGTCTTAGTTGGACCTGGAGAAAATGCTGGCGTTATTGATGTTGGAAATAATCAAAAACTTGTTTTTAAAATAGAAAGTCATAATCATCCTTCTGCTATTGAACCATTTCAGGGTGCAGCAACAGGTGTTGGAGGAATTTTAAGAGATATATTTACAATGGGTGCAAGGCCAATCGCAGTACTCAATTCCTTGAGATTTGGAAACCTTAATAAATCATCAAATGTTGATTTATTGAGAGGAGTTGTATCTGGTATCGCACATTATGGAAATTGTGTAGGTGTCCCTACTGTTGGGGGTGAAATTGACTTCGACGATAGTTACTCTGGTAATCCTTTAGTGAATGTTATGGCTTTAGGACTTTTAGAGACAAACGAAATCGTTTGTTCCGGTGCTAAAAATGTAGGATCACCAGTGTTATATGTTGGCAATACTACTGGTAGGGATGGTGTCGGTGGTGCTAGTTTTGCTAGTTCTGAGTTAACCACAACCTCATTAGATGATAGACCAGCAGTTCAAGTAGGTGATCCATTTATTGAGAAAAGTCTTATCGAAGCTTGTTTGGATGCTTTCAATACAGGAGATGTAATTTCGGCTCAAGATATGGGCGCTGCAGGTTTAACTTGTAGTAGTGCAGAAATGGCTGCAAATGGAAATTTAGGGATATCTATTGATTTAGATTTAGTTCCCTCTAGAGAAGATGATATGTCTTCATACCAATATTTATTATCTGAATCGCAAGAGAGAATGTTGTTTGTTGTTAAAGAAGAAAAAATTAATAAACTTATTGAAAAATTTAATAAATGGGGATTATATGCCAAAGTGATTGGTGAAGTAATAGAAACTAATGAGGTAATTATTTATCACAGAGGTAAAATTGTGGCCCAAATACCTACTTCTGCCTTATCTGATGATACCCCTGTTAATTCTCACAATGTCATTAATAATCCACCTGATGATCTTTTAAAGAAATGGGAATGGAAAGAAAATGATTTACCAGAAATTAATGATCAAAAAGTATTTTCATTGAAGGAAAATAAGAATTTTTCTTATTCACAAATCATTTTAAAGTTACTCTCTAATCCATCAATAGCTTCTAAAAGATGGATTTATGAACAATATGACTCTCAAGTGCAGGTAAATACAGTATTTAAGCCCGGAAAATCAGATGCAGCCGTAATCAGATTAAGGGAACAAAATCAAAAAAATAAAAGTAAGGTATTTTCTGGTGTTGCAGCTTCCGTTGATTGTAATAGTAGATGGGTTTCTCTTGATCCTTTTAGAGGAACTATTGCTGCTGTTGCAGAGTCGGCTAGAAATGTGAGTTGTGTTGGGGCTGAACCACTAGCAATTACTAATAATTTAAATTTTTCTTCTCCTGATAACGAAATAGGGTATTGGCAACTTTATTCATCATGTAATGGAATTGCTGAAGCCTGTAAAGTTTTAGAAACTCCTGTTACTGGAGGTAATGTATCTTTATACAATGAATCTAAAAATAAGGATAATGTAATTACTCCTATCAATCCTACTCCAGTTATTGGAATGGTTGGAAAAATAAATGATGTCGAAAAAGCCATTAGTAGCGAATGGAAAAATATTGATGATGAAATCTGGTTAATTGGTTCTTATAAATCAGAAACAAAAATTGCCGCAAGTTCTTATTTGGAATATTTTCATGGAGAAATTACAGGTCGACCTCCAAAAATAGATTTGCTAGATGAAAAGTTTTGCCAGAATTTTTTAAGAAATGCGATTTTAAAAAGTTTTGTAATTTCTTCTCATGATATTAGTGATGGTGGTTTGGCTGTAGCTCTAGCAGAGTCTTGTATTTTGTCGGAAAAAGGTGCAACTATAGATCTAAATGAAGATTTTAATAGTGAGTTAATTAGAGATGATAATTTATTGTTTGCAGAAGGAGGTTCTCGAATCATTTTTTCAGTAAGTAAAGTGAAACAAAATGAATGGATTAATTATTTAAAAAAAAATCAAATAAATCTCCCATCAAGTGTGTATTTAAAAAAAATAGGATATGTATCTAGTGAAACGCTTAAGATAAAAATTAAAGATAAAAATATCTGCAATATTAGGGTTGAGGAATTATCCGAAAAATTTAATAATAGTATTTCAGGTTATTTTTAAATATGAAAAACATTTTTCTACCATTAAAAGATTTAGATATTAAGTTATGTGCGGAATAGTTGGTATTGTCTCTTCAGATGATGTAAATCAACAAATTTACGATAGTCTTTTGCTTTTGCAGCATAGAGGTCAAGATTCAACAGGTATAGCCACAATGGAAAATACTGTTTTCCATATACATAAGGCCAAAGGTCAGGTTAATACTGCTTATAGAACAAGAGATATGAGAAATCTTATCGGTAAAATTGGATTAGGTCATGTTAGGTATGCAACAAAGGGATCAGCAGAAAGTGTAGAAGAGGCACAGCCTTTTTACGTTAATGCTCCTTATGGAATCGTTTTGATACATAATGGAAATTTGACCAATACCAGAGATTTAGAAAAACAATTATTTAACATTGACAAGCGCCATACAAATTCTTCTAGTGATACTGAAATGTTGTTGAATGTATTCGCGACAGAATTACAAGAACAAATTCATAATCAAGAATTAGAACCTAATATTATTTTTAATGCGGTCAAATCTTTACATGGAAGAATTCAGGGATCATATGCTTCAATTGCATTAATTTCAGGACATGGTTTATTAGCATTCAGAGATCCTTTTGGTATAAGGCCTTTAGTTATAGGAAAAAGATTTTCATTAACCACAAAAAAAGAAGAATGGATGGTTGCTAGCGAATCTTTAGTGCTTGAGAATAATGATTATCAGGTAGTGAGGGATGTAGATCCAGGCGAAGCTATTTTTATTAATTTGAATGGGGAGTTTTTTTCTAAGCAATGTTCTGAAAATCCTATGTTATTTCCCTGTGCTTTTGAATACGTTTATCTAGCAAGACCAGATTCAATTATGAATGGAATTTCTGTATATAAAGCTCGTTTAAAGATGGGAGATTGTTTGGCAGAAACAATAAAAAAAACAATCAATTCTGGAGATGTAGATGTAGTTATGCCTATTCCTGATTCTTCTCGACCTGCTGCAATGCAAGTCGCAAGACAGTTAGGGATAGAATACAGGGAAGGTTTTTTTAAAAATAGATATGTTGGTAGAACATTTATCATGCCTGGTCAGCTAAAACGTAAAAAATCTGTAAGGCAAAAATTAAATGCTATGAGTGCAGAGTTTAAAAATAAAAATGTATTAATTGTTGATGACTCGATAGTAAGAGGTACTACTTCAAAAGAAATTGTCCAGATGGCTAAAGATGCAGGAGCAAATAAAGTTTTTTTTACATCAGCAGCTCCTCCTGTGCGTTATCCTCACGTTTATGGAATTAATATGCCTAATAGGGATGAATTAATTGCTCATGATAGAACAATAAGTGAAATTGCTATTCAACTTAAAGTAGATAGCCTTGTTTATCAAAGTGTTGAAAGTTTGCGTAAATCTATAATAGGTGATTCCGCTATTAAAGATTTGGAGATGAGTTGTTTTACTGGTTCTTACGTAACAGGAACAGTAAATCAAGAATACTTAAATTGGGTTGAAAATGAATATAAATCTTAGTTGAGAAAATTTTCAAGTCGGAAACAATTTTCAAGGTATTCATCCTTTTCTAATTTTAAAAAATCAATTAAAAAATTTGTTTTATTAGATTTGAAATTTAATTTACCAAAGTTTAACCTAGCAGATTTATTTTTATTAGTTTCAATATCAAGGAAATTGTTACTTGGTAAGACTTTTAGGAAGGAATCATTTTTAAGTTGGGTTCTTTCATTCAAATATCCTAAACTGCATTCATTTGCGTAATAAATTTCATCTGTATTTATGCAAAAGATTTTCCCCTGTTTAGAAACTAAATAAACATTTTCTCCATTTTGATATGGACAACAAGATACAATCATTTCTGTCGGTAAAAGTTTAACAAGTATTAACCCTTGAGATTGTTTAGTACTTGGTATTAAGAATTCATTAGACAAATTAAATTTGAAAATTCTTCCTATGGAGGTTAATATTATGAAATTTTTTTCTCCATTAGAAATAAATGAATCAATTGTTTTTGTATTATTTTTTAATTTTGTAATTGCGAAAGTTCTATTACTATTAATCATATCTTTATCAAATAAAACTTTTTTAAATTTTCCATCAGAATTTAAAATACATAAATAGTTTTTAACTCCTTCTTTTATTGAATGGAAATTTATTATTTCATTTGCATAAATATTCTTAAGACTTTTATGATCTAATTTATAGTCCTTATTAATATTTGATTCCCAATCTAAGTGAAAGACTTTTCCAGTATAAGTGATTCCAATTAATTTTAAATTTTTCTCAATATTACATATAAATTTTTGAATATTTTTGTTATCAATGATTTTTGTATCTTCAAAAGATTTTTTATAGTTATTAAAAATTATCTTTTTCAAATACATTCTGTTGTCAATTTGTAATTTAGTTTTTTTGTTTATAAATTCTTCTAATATCTGATTATTAATTATTTCTAATTCTTCATTTTGATCTATATTCTTAAGAAGTTTTGTTTTTCTTTTCACATTAAATTTTTTCTTTAAAGATAAAAATTCATTTACTAGCAGCTCAAGTAATAATTTTCTCTCGTTCAATAACTTTTGAAGATAATTCTTCTTTTCTTGTAAATTTTTTATATCATTGTCTATTTGAGTTTTTTCTAGGTTTGTTAATTTTTTTAGTGGCATATCTAAAACTGAATTTGCTTGTTTATCACTTAAGAAAAAATTACCAATCAATTTTGATTTTGCTTCTGCAGAATTTTCTGAGTTTTCAATAATTTCTATGACTTTTTTAATATCTTTTGTTGCCTTAGATAAACCTTCTAATATTTCAAGTTTTTCAAGAGTATTTTTTAGAAAATAATTAGTTCTTTTTCTAATTGTTTTTTCTCGAAAATCAAGAAAAAAGTTTAGATATTGTTTCAGGTTTAGCTGTATCGGTTTCCCTTTGATTAAAGCTAAAAATATTGCACCAAAATTAGTTTGGAGTGTTGTTTTTTTATATAAATTAGAAATTATAAGTTCAGCATTAGAGTCCTTTTTTAGTTCTATTACAATTCTCATTCCATCTCTATCGCTTTCATCCCTAATATCAGAGATTCCATTGATTTTGCTTGTATTAACAAGTTCTGCTAATTTTTCAATCCAACCTGCCTTACTGATTTGATAAGGAAGTTCAGAAATAATTAATGCATTTTTTTTATGTTTACCTTTACCTAAATTTATTTCTTCTGTATTTATGACGCCTCTAATTGTTATTGATCCTTTTCCAGTTTCGTAAACTTCATTTATTGCTTCATTATCAATTAATTCTCCGCCTGTAGGAAAATCAGGCCCTTTAATAATGTTAGAAAGTTTTTTATTACTTATTTCTTTATTTTTTACTAAAGCTACTAAACCATCTACAATTTCGCCTAGGTTGTGAGGTGGGATATTTGTTGCCATCCCAACTGCAATCCCTGATGATCCGTTCAATAATAAAAATGGAAGTTGAGCTGGGAGAACCTCAGGTTCTTTTTGTGAGCCATCAAAGTTATTTGAAAAATTAACGGTATCTGATCCAATTTCTTCAAGAAAAGCTTTATCTGCAATTGGCGCCAGTCTTGTTTCAGTGTATCTCATTGCTGCAGGAGGATCATTGTCTACTGATCCAAAATTTCCATGGCCGTCAAGAGTTGGATATTTAGTTGAAAAATTTTGTACAAGCCTAACTAGTGCATCATATACTGCTTGATCTCCGTGAGGATGGTACTTTCCAAGTACATCTCCAACAACTCTTGCGCACTTTCTAAAGGGTCTTTCAGGCGTTAAACCTAACTCATACATTGCAAATAGTATTCTTCTCTGTACAGGCTTTAGACCATCTCTTGCATCAGGAAGAGCTCTTCCAACTATTACACTCATTGCATATTCAAGATAAGAACGTTGCATTTCTTCTTGGAGCGAGATAGAAGTGAATTTGTTCTTATCCATTAGAGCTCAAAATTTAATATGAATTCTTTATCTAAATTAAGACTAATAGGTAAAAAAATATTTACCAGTATTGAAAATTAAGAAGACGCATTTATTTTTGATTTTGCTAATATTACATCTTTTTTAAGCTGTTCATTTTGTAAAAGAATTTCTGTAGAGGCTTGTAATTTTTCTCCCCATAACTGTTCTTTTCTATATTCATAATTGACATATTTGGGATCTTTAGCCAAGGCCTTTTTCGCTAGTTGAATTGCTAATTTAATATTATTAATTCTTAGACATGATGCCAGTCCTAGTAAGGGTTCAGCATTTTCCTGAATTGAAATTGCATTTTCAAAAGATTTGATTGATAGATAGATATTGTTTTTCTCAAAATAAGCTAAACCTTGATTATTGATTGCTTGCCAGAAATCAGGCTTTATTTTTATTGATTTATCAAATGATTTGATAGCTTCCAAGTAATTATTTTCCATTAATAAAATATTTCCTAATTGAAAAAAAGCTTTGTAATTATTAGGTTCTATCTTTATTACTTTTTCTAGGGCAATCTTTGCTTCTGATAGTTGAGAAATTTCTAAGTAAATATTACTTTTAGTAAAATATATTTCGCTAATATTTGCGTTGATCTGTTCTGCTTTGTTTAGAGAATTTAATGCATGTTTGTATTGTTTATTAGCTATTTGTGCTTCAGCTAAAATTAACCATAGTTTTTCATCTTTTGCATTTATTTTTACAGCTAATTTGGCTAATTTAAGACCGTCTTCATATTGTCCAAAATAAAGTAGTTGATATGCATTTTTGCCAATATATAGGCTTTGTTTTTGTAAATTCTTTTTTGTTGGGAAATAATAATATGGAACTATAGCCTGAACTTTTTCTATTTGAACAAAGTAAAAACTAATCAAGAAGATCGAGATAATTTGTTTTAGCAATTGTTTCATATTTTATTTTTTTTATTATTTAGATTTGCTTGTATATTTCTTTTCCACATCCATGGTTTAATTCTTTTTAATGTAGTCCCTTTTAAATTTTCTTTCCATGTTTTATCGTCCCAATTTAATGATTCAATATTAAGATTTTTAATCCACTCTTTTGGAGCAGTTTCAGAATTGTTGTTATATGGCACCGATTTATTCCAAGGGCATACATCTTGACAAATATCGCATCCCGCAACCCATCCGCCTAAATTTTTTTCTATTTTCTTTGGAATAGTATTGTTTCTATTTTCTATCGTGTGATAAGCAATGCATAGATCTGATTGTATTACGAAGGGTTCTACTATTGCTTTTGTAGGACAATGTTCAATACAGATTTCACATTTTCCGCAAAGTGATTGATGAGGTTTATCAGGAATTAAATCTTTTGAAAGGATCATAAAACCCAAAGTAAACCAAGAACCTTTTTTTTTGTTTATTAAATTACTATTTTTACCTATCCAACCAATTCCTGATTCCTCAGCCCATGCCTTTTCAAGAAGCGGAGACGTATCTACGCATATTTTCCACTTACAATCAGGAATTTCTAGGTTGATCCATTTACCAATATTCTTTAATTTTTTATAAATCACATTGTGATAGTCTTTCCCTTGGCCAAATTTAGCTACCTTTAGGAAATTATTGTTGTTGCTTTCTGAATTAATGTAAGCAAATCCAACACTTAAGACACTTTTTGCATCTTCAAAAAGTGAGTCTATATTCCTTCTTTTTTCTGATTCCATCCATTTCATTTCAGCATGGTGGTTATTTGATAACCATCTTTCTAATGCATTAGTCCTTAATTTTATTCGTGAACTACCCGGTATTGAGGCTATTCCAGCAATTGTAAAACCCTCAAAAATAGCCCTTTCTTTTAACTTTTCACTTATTTCTTTTTTGTTTTGAATCTTATCAATCATTATTTTATCTTTATAGCATTTGTTTAAAAAGTTGTTTTTGGAGGAAAAACTTTTCAATAAATTAGATATATTTAAAAAAAATATATCCTAACGCAGTAAAAACAGTTAAATTATTAGTAAAGTAATTATAGTTAGAAACGTTATTTTGGTTGAAATTAATCAAAATCAAGATTCAAATTTAGGATCTAGGCTTCAACAAGATCTAAAAAATGATCTTATAGCTGGCTTGTTAGTTGTAATACCCTTAGCAACAACAATATGGCTGTCATCATTAGTTAGTAAATTTGTTTTGACATTAGTTACTTCAGTGCCAAAGCAACTAAATCCTTTTATTACTTTAAATCCTTTATTACAAGATTTAATTAATCTTACTTTAGGCTTAACTGTTCCTTTATTAGCTATTTTGCTTATAGGTCTGATGGCGAGAAATTTCGTCGGAAGATGGTTATTAGAATTTGGAGAAGGTACTTTATCAAAAATTCCAGTAGCTGGAGCGGTTTATAAAACTCTTAAACAATTATTAGAAACCTTTTTAAGTAATAATTCAAATAGATTTAGAAGGGTTGTTTTGGTTGAATATCCTCGCGAAGGGCTATATAGTGTTGGTTTTGTAACAGGAGATGTAGGGCCTTCTCTTCAGCCAGAATTGAAAGAAAAGTTACTTAGTGTTTTTATACCTACAGCTCCAAATCCAACTACTGGATGGTATACACTTGTGCCTGAGCCTTCTGTTAAGGATTTAGATATTTCCGTTGAAGATGCTTTTAGAACAATAATTTCAGCTGGGATAGTTAATCCAGATGAGAAAAATAACACTACAAATCCAACATTTTCAAAATTGTTTTCTCAATTGCGAGCTTCAACTAATACTTCTTCATAATTGATGCATAATAGATCCCTTTCAAGAGAATTATCTTTAATTTCTCTTGGCCTTATAAAAGATAAAGGTGATTTTAAATTAAATAAATTTCAGATAGAAGAAATTTTTGAATCTGCTTTGGATTCTTTAATAAACTATTGCAGAGAAGAATTAGATAATTGCGAGTCTGAGTTAGAAATTGCTTCACAAAAAATATTAGAAAGTGAATTGCAAGAAGGAGTTAATTCTTCTTATTCAAATGTTCGAGATGATTTAAAAAAATCTCTCATAAAAATGGAAACTGTAATGAATACACTCTCTATAACTCTAGACTTTCCAAAATTAATCGTTTCTAGTGGTCAAATTGACATTAGACAGGATGTAAATCAAAGGATTTGTAATATAGTTAACAATCTTCAAACGATTGATTCTGATATTGATCAAGCAATGGATGGCTGGAGATTAAAAAGATTACCAAGAATTGATAGGGATATTTTGCGTCTAGCTTACGTAGATATTAATTTTCTGAATACACCAGTCGCTGTTGCTTGTGATGAAGCTGTCAACCTCGCGAATAAATATAGTGACATGCAAGGAAGAAAATTTATTAATGGAGTTTTAAGGAGATTACAAACAATTTAAATTTCATTATTATTTGATATAAATAAATAGTATTTTAAAATTGTTAAATAAGAATAATAAATAATGACTAATATTGATTCCGATAAT
>CACMNZ010000009.1 GCA_902615165.1 uncultured Prochlorococcus sp. | reverse complement strand
TGATGGTGACGAAAGACAAGTTATCCAGGGCATTTTACAAGTATCTGTTTCTCAGTTTCACTTAAGTAAGGGTAATTTAAATGGAGCTACTATTTTGCTTGGAGAGGGTTTAGGTAGAATAAAAACTAGGACGAAGATAAATATGGGTATTGATCTTGAATCCTTTTGCCAATGTTTGGAAGAATTATTAAGGAAATTACAATATAAAGAGCTAATAAATGAGAACGACAAGCCTTTTTTGAACCCTCTCTGATTTATATGAAAATACTTTTATCTTCAATTAAATTATTATTTTCTATTTTATTTTTTATTCAGGAAAACAAGAAAACAAATCGAGCTCAATAAAAATGAACCTAAAAATTCAAAATGTATCCCTTTCAATTAAAGGAAAATTAATAGTAAATGATGTTTCAATAACTGTAAATCCAGGGGAAGTCGTAGGTTTGATGGGACCTAATGGTGCGGGGAAAACTACTACTTTTAATCTTGCAGTTGGGAATATAAAACCTGATAAAGGTGAAATTTTAATGAATGGTAAAAACATAACAAATCTTCCTCTACCAATTAGATCAAGACTTGGGTTGGGTTATTTAACTCAGGAAGCGAGTATATTTAGAGACCTCACTGTTAAGGATAATATAGACTTGGCTTTGCAAAATTTATCTTATAGTAGAGCGGCAATTAGAAATAGAAGAGAACAACTAATTAATGCATTTAATTTGAATAATTTTGTTGATAATTATGGTTATCAACTTTCAGGAGGAGAGAGGAGGAGGTGTGAAATAGCCAGGGCTCTTACTGTAGGTAGAAAAGGACCTAAATATTTGTTATTAGACGAACCTTTTGCTGGGATAGATCCTCTAGCGGTTAATGATTTAAAGAAACTAATTCTTAAATTAAGCAGTGACGGGGTAGGAATTCTTATTACGGACCATAATGTAAGGGAAACCCTTTTAATTACAAACAAATCATATGTATTAAGTGAGGGGAAAATCTTAGCTAACGGATCATCAAGTGAATTAGCTGATAATCAAATAGTCAAGAAGTACTATTTAGGAGACAATTTCAAACTTTGAAATTTTTTCGCAAAATAAATTAAAAATTTATTATTAAAAATTTTCTCACGTAGGGATGATTTAAATTATCATTTGGTTGTTATAGAATTTAAAACTTAATAAATTTCTTGGATGTTACTAGATAATCTTTTTAAAAGTTTAATATTTGAACCCGTTTCAGTTTTAGGTCTTTTAGTTTTTTATTTTTTATTAATAAACTTACCAATATCTTTGGGTGCAGTTTTCAAAAAAAAGTCTTCTTCTGTTGTAAGACTAATAACGATCTTAGTGAACTTATTGATAACATTACAATTACTTTTAAGGTGGACAATTTCTGGGCACTTCCCTATTAGTAATTTGTATGAATCTCTTTATTTCCTTACTTGGGGTATCACATTAGGTCAACTATTGGTTGAAAGAGAATACCAAGCTCCAATAATTCCCTCAATTGCTATACCTATTGAGTTACTGACTGTGGCTTTTGCTTGTTTTGTTTTACCTGAGGATTTGAAATTATCGTCCAACTTAGTTCCAGCTTTAAGGTCTAGTTGGTTAGTAATGCATGTTAGTGTCGTAATGCTTAGTTATGCAGCATTAATAATAGGCTCTTTACTTTCAATGTCCGTTTTGTTTATAAATAAAAATAAGCCGCTTCAAATCAGAAGTAGTTCTACGGGTATAGGAGGATTTAAACTATCAAATAGCTATTCTGTAAATGATTTAGTTGAACCTATTCAATTCTCTCATTCAGAAGAATTAGATACATTAAGTTATCGTTCTATATTAATAGGCTTTGTTCTTTTAACTCTTGGTTTAATTTCTGGTGCAGTCTGGGCTAATGAGGCTTGGGGTACGTGGTGGAGTTGGGATCCAAAAGAAACATGGGCATTTATCTCATGGTTATTTTATGCAGCTTATCTGCATATGAGAATAAGTAAGGGTTGGCAAGGACGCAGACCCGCATTATTGGCCTCTACAGGCTTTTTAGTAGTTTTAGTATGTTATATAGGAGTTAATTTCCTAGGAATAGGGTTACATAGTTATGGCTGGATATTTGGGTGATTTGTTAATCTCCCAGAATATTTATTGAGGTTCAGAAAGAACGTTCCCCTTTTGAGCTTCTTGTGCAACTTTTCTCAAGTCATCACATCCCTCTTTTAATGTTGGGTAAGCAAACATTCCACTACCTGCAATAAAACAATTAGCTCCAGCATCTGCACATTTTGAAATAGTCCAATTTTGCTTTTATTCCCCCATCTACTTCAATGTCGACATTTAAGTTTTTTTCGATAACAAAGTTTCTTATTTCTCTGATTTTATTAAGCATTGTTGGTATATAAGCTTGTCCACCAAAGCCTGGATTAACTGTCATAACTAAAACATGATCAACCATATCCATAATGTTTTTAATCATTTCAAAAGGAGTATGAGGGTTTAATGCAACAGAAGGTGAACCTCCTAAGTCTCGTATTCTTCCGAGAACTCTATGCAAATGAATATTTGCTTCGGCATGAGCTATTACTACGCCTGGTTCACCATTCGCTCCCTTTGTAGCGTTTACATAAGATTCAAGCATGGTTTCACAGTTGTATTGACTCACCATTAATTGAGTTTCAAAAGGGACATTACAATATTTCCTGCATGCCGCAATCATTTCAGGACCGAATGTAAGATTTGGCACAAAATTCCCATCCATTACATCAAATTGAATTCTATCTACCCCAGCTTCTTCGAGCTCTTTCACACATGCCCCCATATTTGCCCAATCTGCTGGTAAAACTGAAGGAATTATTTGAATTGGTCTATTAACACCAGCTAAGATTGTTTGATTTGACTGAGTCATTTAATTTTTAAAATATTTAATAAAGATACTATATTTAGTTGTTTATTCCTAATTTCAAGTCACGGCCTGATAAAGTATCTCCTGTAAAGAGTTAAAAAAAGCTTCCTAGCATAATAATTCTCATAAAAAATGACATTTTTTATGAGATCATACTCAAAACCTTTAAGAAAATCCTCAAAATTTAATTGTGAATCAAACTTTAATTCAAGAAATTCTCGAAGTTGTCGAGCAAGCTGCTATTGCCTCCGCAAAACTAACAGGACTTGGTCAAAAAGATGAAGCTGATGCTGCAGCTGTCGAAGCAATGAGATTGCGAATGGGCAAAATTGAAATGAAAGGGAAAATTGTTATTGGAGAAGGTGAAAGAGATGAAGCACCTATGCTATATATAGGTGAAGAGGTTGGTAGTGGAAGTGGTCCAGGGGTAGACTTCGCAGTAGATCCTTGTGAAGGAACTAATCTTTGTGCGAATAATCAAAGAGGTTCTATGGCGGTTTTAGCTGCCTCTGATACGGGTGGTCTTTTCAATGCGCCTGATTTTTATATGAATAAATTAGCAGCGCCTCCTGCGGCCAAAGGTAAAGTAGATATCAGAAATTCAGCTACTGAAAACTTGAAGATACTAAGCGATTGCTTGGGCCTTTCTATTGATGAGCTTACTGTAGTTGTTATGGATAGAACTAGGCATAAAGATTTGATTAAAGAGATTAGAGGATGTGGGGCAAAAGTACAACCGATTTCTGATGGTGACGTTCAAGCTGCGATTGCATGTGGTTTTGCAGGTACTGGAACACATTGCTTGATGGGTATAGGTGCAGCTCCAGAGGGTGTTATTTCAGCTGCTGCAATGAGAGCTCTCGGCGGACACTTTCAAGGACAACTAGTTTATGATCCGGCAATCGCTCAAACTTCTGAATGGGCTGATTACACAAAAGAAGGAAATATAAAACGTCTTAATGAAATGGGCATAACAGATATAGATAAAATCTATGAAGCAAATGAATTGGCATCGGGAGAAAATGTTGTTTTCGCTGGAAGTGGAATAACTGATGGATTATTATTTGATGGAGTTAAATTTGAAAGGGATTGTGTTAGAACAAGTAGTCTAGTTATTAGTACATTAGATAGTACTGCAAGGTTCACAAATACTGTCCATATAAAAGATGGTGCTAAGAGTATCAGCCTTTAAAAATTCACTTTTGTTTTTATGCATATTGTTGTCGTCGGACTGAGTCATCGCACGGCACCTGTCGAAGTGCGTGAGAAGTTAAGTATTCCTGACCAATCCATAACAGAGTCATTGAAAGCATTAAAAGCTTTCTCTGATGTATTAGAGGTGTCAATTTTGAGTACTTGTAATAGGCTGGAAATATATGCGCTTGTAAAGGATAAAAATACTGGAATTTCATCTATTAAAGAATTCATATCAGAATATTCTGGAATTATTTTTGAAGATTTAAATCCACATCTTTTTTGCTTTAGACAGGAAAAAGCAGTTTTGCATTTGATGAAAGTCGCGGCAGGACTCGATAGCCTCGTTTTAGGGGAAGGACAAATCCTTTCGCAAGTCAAAAAAATGATGAGACTAGGTCAGGAGAATCAATCTACTGGACCAATTCTTAATAGATTATTAACTCAATCAGTTAGTACAGGTAAAAAAGTACGATCCGAAACAAATTTGGGAACTGGAGCTGTGTCAATCAGTTCAGCAGCAGTAGAACTAGCTCAATTAAAAATTGGACAAGAAAAGGGTTTTGATACTCTTGTAAGTTTGGAATCAGAAAACGTTCTTGTTGTTGGCGCCGGACGAATGAGTAGGCTTTTAATAACTCATTTAAAATCAAAAGGATGTCATAAACTTATCCTTTTAAACAGAAATATTGATAGAGCATTAAATCTTGCTCAAGACTTCCCTGATTTAGAGATTGTTTGTAAAGGGTTAAACGAATTAGAAAAAAACATATCATTATCTTCGCTTGTTTTCACCAGTACTGCTTCTGAAGAGCCAATTATTGATCTTGCAAAAATTGAAAAATTAAATTTGATTAATAGACTTAAATTCATTGATATTGGTGTTCCGAGAAATATATCTAATGATGTCAAACAACATGAATTTGTAAAATCATTTGATGTTGATGACTTACAAGAGGTCGTTTCAAGAAATCAAGAATTTAGACAGAAAATAGCAAGGGAAGCGGAATCTTTAGTAGAAGAAGAAAGGATCATTTTTCTAGAATGGTGGGCAAGTTTAGAGGCCGTTCCAGTAATTAATAAGCTTAGATCAGATTTGGAGTTAATTAGAAAAGAGGAATTGCAAAAAGCACTTAGCAGAATGGGACCAGATTTTTCGGCTCGAGAAAGAAAAGTTGTGGAAGCTCTGACTAAAGGAATAATTAATAAAATACTTCATACGCCGGTCACCAAGTTGAGAAGTCCTCAATCAAGAGAAGAAAGACAAGTTTCTTTAAAAATTGTTGAAAAATTGTTTGCTTTGGTAGAAGAGGAAAAAAATAACTAACTTTTTTCGATTTATATTAAGTTTTCCCAGTGATTTATCGAAATACCTTTGTAAACTGACCATTTGTATTTCTAATTATGCCCATAATCAGTTACTTTAAATAGTTGTATATCTACCTCCATTAGATTGAATGAAGCGTGTGTTGGCCATAATCCTCGGGGGAGGAAAAGGTTCTAGACTTTACCCTCTAACAAAAATGAGGGCTAAACCTGCTGTGCCATTAGCAGGCAAGTATCGTTTGATAGATATTCCGATTAGTAATTGTATAAATTCAGGCATTGAGAAAATGTATGTATTGACCCAGTTCAATAGTGCATCTCTAAATAGACATATAGGAAGAACCTATAATTTAAATGGCCCTTTCGGCCAAGGATTTGTGGAGGTTTTAGCTGCACAACAGACTCCTGATAGTCCGAAGTGGTTTGAAGGTACTGCTGATGCTGTAAGGAAATACCAATGGTTATTCCAAGAATGGGATGTTGATGAATATTTAATATTGTCAGGTGATCAACTGTACAGAATGGACTACAGTTTATTTGTTCAACATCATAGAGATAATGGTGCTGATTTAACTGTTGCAGCTTTACCTGTTGATGAGGCTCAAGCAGAGGGTTTTGGTCTAATGAGAACCGATGATGTAGGAAATATAAAAGAATTTAGTGAAAAGCCTACTGGAGAGAAGTTGAAGGCTATGGCAGTAGATACTTCAAAATTTGGATTAAGTAAGGATTCAGCTGCCGAAAAACCATATCTAGCTTCTATGGGTATTTACGTTTTTAGCAGAAATACTCTTTTCGATCTTCTTAATAAATTTCCTAATTACACGGATTTTGGCAAGGACATAATTCCAGAAGCCCTCAATAGAGGCGATACTCTTAAAAGTTATGTATTCGATGATTATTGGGAAGATATCGGGACCATTAGGGCATTCTTTGAGTCAAACCTTGCATTGACTGAGCAACCAAAACCTCCATTTAGTTTTTATGATGAGAAATTCCCAATTTATACTAGACCTAGATTTTTACCCCCTTCTAAACTTGTAGATGCTCAAATTACTGATTCAATTGTTTGTGAAGGTACAATCTTGAAGTCATGCAGTATTTTACATTGTGTTTTAGGTGTAAGAAGCAGGATTGAAAGTGAATCGGTTCTTGAAGACACTCTTGTTATGGGAGCCGATTTCTTTGAATCCCCTGAAGAGAGGATTGAATTAAGAAAAGGGGGCGGAACTCCCCTTGGAGTAGGTGAAGGGACTACTGTAAAAAGAGCAATTCTTGATAAGAATACAAGAATTGGCGATAATGTCGTGATCATTAATAAAGATCGAGTAGAAGAAGCAGATAAGCCAGAATTAGGCTTCTATATTAGAAATGGAATTGTTGTAGTAGTTAAAAATGCAACTATCGCAAACGGAACTGTTATTTAAATCTTTTCCATCATTTTTCGCTGACATAAGTATTTTTTTTTGAGCAATTTTGTTCAGTTGCAGGCACACTATATTTATTGAGTTTTTTAATTTTTTATGTCCAAGGCACATTTTGGTTTAATAGGTCTTGGTGTTATGGGCGAAAATTTAGTTCTTAACGCAGAGAGAAATGGATTTTCTAGTGTAGTTTTTAATAGGACTTACTCAAAAACCGAAGAATTTTTACAAGGTCGTGGCCTTGGGAAGAATATAGAAGGAGCTAAAACTCTTCAAGAATTTGTTAACAAGCTAGAGAGACCTAGAAGAATTCTAATGATGGTAAAAGCTGGCCCCGCAACAGATGCAGTCATTGATAATATTTCTGGATATCTCGAAGAAGGAGATTTATTAATAGATGGCGGCAACTCTCAATTTAAAGATACTGAAAGAAGGGTGAATACTCTTGAAAGTAAAAGTTTTGGATACATTGGGATGGGAGTCTCTGGAGGTGCCAAAGGCGCTCTAGAGGGTCCAAGTATGATGCCTGGTGGTACTAAGGCTTCATATGATGCAATAGAAAGCTTATTAACAAAAATGGCCGCCAAAGTTGAAGACGGACCATGTGTTGCATATGTTGGACCAGGAGGCTCAGGTCATTTTGTAAAAACAGTTCATAACGGTATTGAATATGGAATTGAACAAATACTTGCAGAAGCTTATGACCTTATGAAGAGAGTCAAAGGCATGAGTGGTAAGCAAATGTCAGAGGTATTTGGTATTTGGAATAATACTGATGAATTAGCTTCATATCTTGTTGAGATTACAGAGATTTGTCTAAATACAAAAGATGAGATTACTGGAGATGATGTTGTGGAGAAAATATTGGATAAGGCTGGCCAGAAAGGTACTGGGTTATGGACTGTTGTAAGTGCTCTAGAACTGGGGGTGTCAGTTCCTACTATTTATGCATCTTTAAATGCAAGAGTAATGAGTTCGTTAAAAGAGCAACGTAGTGAAATTGAAAAAACTATTCCATCTACAGCGATAGAGAATTTTGATTTAGGAAATATATCAGATGGAATGAAACCTTTGTTTGATGCTGTAGTCCTTGCCACAATTGCTAGCTACGCCC
Source organism: uncultured Prochlorococcus sp. (assembly GCA_902615165.1). The sequence goes on along the minus strand of CACMNZ010000009.1, from coordinate 30,265 downwards.
AAGGTATGGATATTTTAAGAGAAGCATCTTCAGTATATAACTATGGTTTAAATATGCCTTCAATCGCTCAAATATGGAAAGGTGGTTGCATAATTAGATCAAGATTATTAAGTAAAATTCAAGATGCTTATAACAAAAACCCTAATCTAAAAAATTTAATTTTTGATGATTGGTTCAATAATGAAATTGCGACAAGATTAGATAATTTAGCTAAAGTAGTATCTTTATCTTCAAAAGCTGGCATACCAGTCCCCTGTTTATCCAGTACTTTAGATTATTTGAATAGTTATAGAACAAATAGACTTCCTCAGAATCTTGTTCAGGCAATGAGAGACTGTTTTGGCTCACATACATATGAAAGAATTGATATGGAAGGAAGTTTTCATACTGAATGGATGAAATGATTGAAAAGGTCAAAAATGGATACGCCGTAAATATATACAAAGACAAGTTAGAACTATCAACAGCGGTTTTTAAGTTTATTGAAAATCACATTATTCATACTTTAAAAAAGAAAGACAGGTTCAAATTTTGTGTTAGTGGAGGTTCAACGCCTAAATCTGTGTATCAGCACTTATCAAATAGTGATATTAGATGGGATATGGTTGATGTCTTTTTAGGAGATGAAAGATGTGTTGATCCAAATTCAGAATTAAGTAACTCGTTAATGTTGAAAAATTCTTTGTTAACTAATTTTGGATCAAAAGCTTATTTTTATGAAATTTTCAATGATTTAAACGCTGATGATGGAACTACAAAAAATCAATTGATTTCTAAATTATTTGAAAAATGCGGATCAAACCCTCCCTCCTTTGATTTAACTTTATTAGGTCTTGGAGACGATGGTCATACAGCTTCACTATTTCCTTATCAAAAAAATAATAATGTAGATGATTTTGTGATTTTTAATGAAGGCAAGGGATTAAAAAGAATTTCATTAACGCCAAAGGTCCTTTCAGCTTCCTCAAAGATAGTATTTTTGGTTAGTGGAGCCAATAAAAGGATTGCTCTTGAGAGGTTATTAGATGAAAAAGAGCTACCAGATAGAACACCAGCAAAATTAATAAAATCTATTAATCAAATTTCAATATTTTGTGATCAGGAATCATCAAAAGAATTAGAAATTTAGTTAAAGTCTTGATAATAATTTAAATTATTTAATGAGTAAAAAAAGTTTTTTATTCCAGAAAAAGGAGTTTGATGGTTGGAAAACATTAAATGACACTGTTATGGGAGGATCAAGTTCAGCTTTTTGTGAAATTTCAAATTCTGGTTTGTTATTAAAGGGTAATATTGTCGAGAAAGCAGGAGGATTTGTTAGTTGTAGATCGCCTATTTATAAACCCTCTTTAAACGTATCTGAATATTCATCTTTCGAATTAAATATTGATGGACAAGGAAGAACTTTTAAATTTGCTGTCGCTTGCGAAGATGATCTTCTTGGACTAACCGAATTTATCCCCGGTGGTCTTAGATGGATTAAATCATTCCCAACAAAAAAATTCGGGACAACAAACGTTCAAATTCCTTTTAATGAGTTAAAACCTTCAGTAAGAGCTAATAAAGTACGTTTTCCATTTAAATTCAAGCCATCTAAAATTAAAAGATTGCAACTACTACACTCTAAGTTTGGTGATGATGGATTACTTAATAATGAGTTTAGACAGGGTTCTATAAAAGTTTTAATTAAATCAATAAGTGTTATTTGAAAATCCACCTAAAAATATAGAGAGCTTAATCGCTAAGTCAGCAGATTTAACAAATAAACCTTTTGTTCATTCTGTATTAAAAATAAATGGTGAATACGAATTCGAAGATGAAGATATTGATTTAACTGTTAATATCTTATGTCGTGATAAAGAAGGTAAAAGATTAGAAATTTATGATCTTGAATTAGAACTTTTTAAATCAAATAAAGAGTTGGTTTTAGTAATCTCTAAGCTTAACTTCCCTGATGAACCAATATTATGGTGTGGAGTTAAAACATTATGGATGGATAGCAATAATGGGAAAAAATGCAGCTCACCAAAATACAGCGCTAGATTGGAAAATTTAGCAAATAGGATAAAAAGTTTTATTGATTAAGAAAATAAAATTTGAGCTGATTTATAAATCAGTAACAGCCCCTAAACTTGATGTGCTTACGATTCTCGAATATTTTGAAAGAATTCCTCTTTTGTATTTTTGAATAGGTTTTACCCAATCTTTTTTTCTTTTTTTTAATTCTTCGTCAGATAAATCAACTTCAATTAGTTGTTTTACAGCATCTACTGTAATTAAATCACCTTGTTTTATTAGAGCAATATTTCCTCCTACAGCAGCCTCTGGAGCTATGTGACCCACAACAAGACCATAGGTACCACCGCTAAATCTGCCATCGGTAATTAAAGCAACCTTCTCTCCTAGCCCTTGACCAACAATCGCAGATGTTGGAGCTAACATTTCTCTCATGCCTGGACCTCCTACAGGACCTTCGTTTCTAATAACAACAACATCACCAGCTTTGATATCGTTATTTAATATCGATTTTAAACAATCTTCTTCACTTTCAAAAATCTTTGCGGGACCTGTTAATACAGGGTTTTTTACTCCGCTAATTTTTGCTACAGAACCTTCGCTCGCTAAGTTACCTTTTAATATCGCTAGATGTCCTTTTTTATAAAGAGGGTCATCTATGTCTTTTATGACATTTTGATTTGTTGGAGGCTTATCTGGAATATTTTGTAAGTATTCTGAGATGGTTTTGCCTTCAATGTTTTTGCAATCGCCATGAATTAGTCCTGCATTCAAAAGTATTTTCATTACTTGTGGAATCCCACCTGCCTTATGAAGATCCACCGTCACATATTTACCACTCGGTTTAAGGTCACAAATAACGGGTACTTTTTGTCTGATTCTCTCAAAATCATTAATGTTGATATCTATTCCTGCAGTATTCGCAATAGCTAAGATGTGTAATACCGCATTTGTTGATCCGCCAATTGCCATAATTACTGATATTGCATTTTCAAATGCTTTCTTTGTCATTAGCTCTAGAGGTCTTATATCTTTTTCTATTGCAGAGACTAATATCTCAGCACTTTTATCTGCACTTAGTTCTTTTTCAAGATCTTCAGCAGCCATAGTGGAACTGTGAGGAAGACTTAACCCTAATACTTCAATAACCGCAGACATTGTATTAGCTGTAAACATTCCTCCACAGCTACCAGCACCAGGAATACAATTTTTCTCAACTTGGATTAGCCTTTCTTCATTAATTTTGCCAGATGTTAATTGTCCAACGGCTTCAAATGCACTAACAACAGTTAGATCTTCTCCATGCAATTTCCCAGGCTTTATTGTTCCTCCATAAATGAAAATTGAGGGAATATTCATTCTTGCAATCGCAATCATGGCACCCGGCATATTTTTATCACATCCACCTATAGCAAGTACTCCATCCATACTCTGAGCATTGCATGCTGTTTCAATTGAATCAGCAATAACTTCTCTTGAAACTAGGGAATATTTCATACCCTCTGTTCCCATAGAAATGCCATCACTTACTGTTATAGTCCCAAACATCTGAGGCATCCCACCTGATCTTTTTATTGACTCTTCAGCTTTTAGAGCTAACTTATTTAAACCCATATTGCATGGTGTTATGGTGCTGTATCCATTCGCAACCCCAATAATAGGTTTATTAAAATCTTCATCATTAAATCCAACAGCTCTTAACATCGATCTGTTAGGGGATCTTTGCACACCCTGGGTTATTGCAGATGATCTGAGTTTATTCATATTATTTGAGAACCTTTTTTATTCTATTGCCCCAACTCTTCAAGTTGCTTCCTCACATCAGCAATTGCAGAATTAAGTTGCTCAACTTTCTTCTCCAGATTCTCTCCTTCAACTTCATTTATATTTTCATTTGAATCAATCGCTTCAGAGCCGTCTTGAATTCTGGAGGAATACATCATTGCTTTTTGTTTTTTTTCCTCCTTTCTTTTGTCTGCTTCGGTTATTAACCACCAAGCTAGACCTGCTGCTCCAATAAAAGCACCGCTTATTAATGATAAAAGATTATTTGAAGACGAATCTCTGTATTCAGACATTGGTAAAATATTTACTCCTATATTCTATATTAGTTCTTATCTTGAAATATAGTACTTAAACGCGATAAAGGATTCCCAATACCGGGTACTAATAATTGTGTTTTTTCGTCTTCCTCATCTATGCAAGAAGTGTAAATTACCTGATTAGGGAATAGTTTCGCAATTTCATTTAACCCTTTATTTGAGCAAATAGCAGTTATTAAAAGAATCCTATTTGAATCAACACCTAATTCCTTTAATTTAATTAAAGTTTCTAATGTTGTTGATTTTGTCGTTATTTGTTCTGAATAAATTATAACTCCTTCATTTGATTCAATAGTTTTAGGAAGTTCTCCTAATAAGAGGGTTGAATTAGGAATTACTTCTTTAGATCCAAACCAAAGAGATAATCCTTCGGGCAATATTGCGAGCACTTTTATTGGATAATCATTATTAATAAAGAATCCATCTGTGTCCCCATTATCAGTATTTACTATTTCTTTTTTATATGGCAGCCAATTACGTAATGCTTCATATGTAAGCCATTTCCCTAATTGCTCATATCCTGTTGAGTACAAAATATTTGGAGTATTTTTTTCTCGCAATATTGAAAGCCAATGTTTTATTAATGGATGAGGAGGAACAATAACCTTTAGTGACATTGCCATATATTTTCCTTTAAGATACTCTTACAAACTTTAAATACTTAAGTTCTAAAATACAGTTTTATTATGATTAAATCAATTGTTTTTCCCTCACTAAAGAATGCATTAATTACTTTGTTGTTCATTTGGATTTTATTTTTTAATTCTGTAAATTCTGCATGGGCTAAAAGACCTCCTGAGATTAGAAACCAGCAAGACCTTAATTTAGAGCCAGATATGCATGGTCAAGATTTAAGCGGTAACGAATACGTTAAGTTTGATTTGAATGGGTTTAATTTCAGTGAAAGTAATTTAGAAGGCGCCGTTTTCAATAATAGTAAATTACAAAATTCAAAGTTTAATGGAGCCAATTTAAGAGATGCACTAGCTTATGCAACAGATTTTACAGATGCAGATCTTTCGGATGTTAATTTTACAAATGCTTTATTAATGGAGAGTAATTTTGAAGGAGCAAAAATAGATGGTGCAGATTTTACTGATGCAGTTCTTAGTCGTGCACAACAAAAACAATTATGTGCGATTGCTAATGGCACAAATAGTTCTACAGGAGAGAGTACAGAATATAGCTTAGGTTGTTAATCATAAAAAATGAAAAAAAAAATACCAGTTATAGTTGTTTCAGGATTTCTTGGTTCAGGTAAAACAACTTTTCTAAGATATTTATTAAAAGAGAGTAATAAAAAATTTGGTTTAATAATTAATGAATTTGGTGATGTTGGAATTGACGGTGATTTGATTAAAAGTTGTGATAAATGTGATGAATCTGAAGACGACTGCGTAATCGAATTAAACAATGGATGTTTATGTTGTACTGTTCAAGATGATTTTGTTCCATCAATAAAAGCTCTCCTAGAATTTAATCCTCCTATCGAATCAATAATTATCGAAACAAGTGGCTTGGCACTGCCAATTCCCTTAATTCAAGTACTTAACTGGCCTGAAATCAGGTCTTCCATTTACCTTGATGTTGTTGTTGGTATCGTTAATGGAGAATCAATGCTTAATGGTTCACCAATTAATGATTTAAATAAAATAACAAAACAATATAATGAAACAGATAAAATTGATCACAACGCCACTATAGATGAACTTTTTGAGGAGCAACTAGAAGTTTCTGATATCGTTTTAGTCTCTAGATCAGATATCTTAAATGATGATCAGTTTGACGTTGTAAAACATAAAATTCAAGGAAGTCTAAACTCATCTATACCAGTCCTTAAATCCAATAATGGCAAAATTGATTTGAACTATCTATTTGATTTTAATTTTAAAAAAGAGACTTATAAAGAGTTTTTAACTGAAGAACATGACCATAATCATGTTGAACTTGTATCAGATTCAATTAAATTAAATTATTTCCTTGAAAAAAATGACTTTGAAAAGGAGATGTCAAAAATCTTGGATGAATTAAACATTCTTCGAATAAAAGGACGTATTTGGATACCAAACAAATCATTACCTTTACAAATACAAATTGTTGGAAAGAAAATTAATACTTGGTTTGAAGAAGCTCCAGACAATTGTTGGAGACCAAATGATAATGCTGGGCTTGAATTAGTTATAATTTCCTTTGATGAAAAATCTATAAAAACTTTAAATAAAAAAATTAAAGAGAAATTTAAGATTTTAAGTGAACCAAAAATAGCAATTTGACATTATAGTTAGCTGCCGGGATACTTAAACAGTAGATAGCCCAAGATGGAAAATCCAAAAATTGCTTTAAAACAAATAATCTCTGACGAAGTTACATCAATTGATAAAATAAAATGTTCAAAATGTGGAGGGTCAGGAAATTTTAAAACACATGAAAATTCAAGAAGAACTTGCTTAGTATGTTTTGGTAGAGGCTACATAAACATCTAATAACTCAGAAACCTTAAGGTAAAAATATTTGTTTATTAATCAATAGTACTTTTTATAAAAATTTAAACTAATCTTTTAGTAGAAATTAATTTTTAATTGGACCAATTTGCTGTAAAAGTTTTTGTAAGACTGAGACCCTCAGTTTTAGATCCAGCAGGGGAAGCTACCAAATCTGCCTCTATAAAACTTGGAGCCGAGGGAATAAAATCATTACGTATAGGAAAAATGATTGAGGTAAAAATAGAAGGTAATGGTGAAAACGAAGTAAGAGAAAAAATTGATTTATTGTGTGATAGGTTATTCGCAAATACTGTTATTGAAGATTATGAGTATTCACTAGAAAAATTATAAGATGGATAATTTTACTGTAGGAGTTGTTGTCTTCCCTGGTTCTAATTGTGATCGTGATGTTTCATGGGCATTGGAAGGTTGTTTAGACATAAGAACAAAATACTTATGGCATGAGTCTTCAGATTTAAGTGATGTAGATGCAATAGTTTTACCCGGAGGATTTAGCTATGGTGATTATTTAAGATGCGGAGCAATTGCGAGATTCTCTCCATTAATAAATGCCTTGGATGAGTTTGTTAAAAGCGGGAAAAGAGTTTTAGGAATTTGTAATGGGTTTCAAATTTTGACAGAATCAGGCTTTTTGCCTGGTGCTCTTGTTGCAAATAAAAATCTTAATTTTATCTGTGATGACGTTGAACTGGACATCGTTTCTTCAAAAGGAGGTTGGTTTAATAATGTAGATGAAAAACAAATAATTAAATTGCCAATAGCGCATGGGGAAGGAAGATATCATTGTGATTCTGATACTTTAAAGAAACTTGTAGATAATGAATTGATCGCTTTGAGATATAAAAATAATCCCAATGGATCTTCATTCGATATCGCAGGCATAACTAATGAGAAGGGAAATGTTCTAGGTTTAATGCCTCATCCAGAGCGAGCATGCGACGAGACAATTGGTGGGACTGATGGTCTCTTTACATTAAAATCATTAATATTGAAATAAAAAAAAGACCCCCAATTTTGGAGGCCTTTTTTTATTTAATTTGGGAAGAAATTAAACAGTAGCTTTTACTTTTGGATCCAAATCACCTTTTGCGTAAAGATCAGCAAAATAATTAGTGCTGTTTTGTTTGATCTTACTTGCTTGACCTTCGCACCAGAACTGCTTGTATCTATCAAGACAAACTTGCTTCATGTATTTTCTAGCAGGCTTGTTGAAATGTCTTGGGTCGAAGTTTGCCTTATCAGCAAATGCTGCCTCTCTAACCGCGGCAGTGAAAGCAAGTCTATTATCAGTATCAATGTTGACTTTCCTAACTCCATTTCTTATTCCCTCTTGAATTTCTTCAACAGGAACACCATAAGTTTGAGGAATTTCACCACCATATTTGTTAATGATATCCAACCATTCTTGGGGAACTGAACTAGATCCATGCATTACAAGATGGGTATTTGGAAGTGCTTTATGAATTTCAGCAATTCTGCTTATTGCAAGAACTTCTCCTGTAGGTTTTCTTGTAAATTTATAAGCACCATGACTTGTTCCTATGGCAATAGCTAAAGCATCGACTTTTGTTTTAGCTACAAAATCTGCAGCTTCTTCAGGATCAGTCAGAAGCATATCAGTAGAAAGTTCACCTTCAAATCCATGACCATCTTCCGCTTCACCTTTTCCTGTCTCTAATGAACCTAAGCAACCCAACTCTCCTTCAACACTAACTCCAACTGAATGAGCAAAATCTACTACTTTTTTAGTAACTGCAACATTATATTCGTAACTAGCGGGTGTTTTTGCATCTGCCTCTAGAGAACCGTCCATCATTACTGATGTGAAACCATTTATTGCTGCTGAGTAACATGTTGATGGCTCATTACCGTGGTCTTGGTGCATTACCACTGGAATATTAGGATATGTTTCTGTAGCAGCAAGGATTAGATGACGTAGGAAAATTTCTCCTGCATAATTTCTTGCCCCTCTTGAAGCTTGGAGGATGACAGGACTATCAGTTTCATATGCTGCTTCCATGATTGCTTGAACTTGTTCAAGGTTATTAACATTGAAAGCTGGAATACCGTAACCATTCTCAGCAGCGTGATCTAAAAGTAGTCTTAGTGGAACGAGGGCCATAATTAAAATAAGTTAAATGCTATATAAAGCATATGTTTCCGAGAGTTTAGTATAAAGAGGTATCAAATGTCACGTCATTAGATATACAAAATACTAAATTAAAGAAAATTATTTTATGACCCAGAGTACATTTTTAGGATTTTTTTAGTTAATAAGTGTAGCCTGCCACAAACAATTGTTCATAAGATGAAGGTTGAGATCCTGCTACATAGGCACCTTTTGAAGCTTCAGAGTTTGCTTGAGCTCTTGCTATTAATGCTTTTTGACCTCCTTCAACGTCGCTTCCTTTCCAGGCCTTTAAGCATGAGTGCTGTAATGCTCTTCCATAGGAGAATGAAACATTCCATAAAGCTTTCCTGTAAAGAGTATTCATATTATTTAGATAAACAGAAGCAGCTTCTTCGCTTAACCCTCCTGATAAGAAAACTATTCCAGGAACAGATGCAGGAACGCATCTTTCCATAGTTCTAATTGTCATTTCAGCAACCTTCATAGGATCAGCCTTTGTTGGACAATCTGCTCCATTAACAGTCATAGAAGGTTTTAATAGAGTGCCTTCTAGAAAAACTCCATTTGCTTGGCAGGTACTATAAACCTGCTTTATTACCTCTTCTTGAACTTCAGCAGTTTTTTCAATAGTATGGTCGCCGTCCATTAAGATTTCAGGTTCAATAATTGGTACTAACCCAGATTCTTGAACTGATCTTGCATACCTTGCTAATCCCCAAGCATTCTCTTGAATTGATAGTTTTGAAGGACAACCATCATTTGTAATTTGGAGAACTGCTCTCCACTTTGCAAATCTGGCACCTTGTTCATAATATTTTGCGGCTCTTTCAACTAACCCATCTAGGCTAGAGCAAAAAGTTTCTACATCTCCTCCTCCTGGAAGTGGATTTAGGCCCTTATCGACCTTTATACCTGGAATAATACCTAAATCATTTAGTTTCTTAACCATTGACTCGCCATCTTGGTGATTCTGATAAAGAATTTCTTCGAAGAATATTGCTCCACTTATATATTTGCCAAGACCTTCTGTAGTAAAAAGCATTCCTCTATATGCCTTCCTATTGTCTTCAGTATTCTCAACGCCAATTCCAGCGAGTCTTTTTCCTACTGTTTTAGTGGATTCATCTACAGCTAATATTCCTTTTCCTTTAGAAGCTAGTAATTGAGCATTTTCTTTAAGCTCATTTTTGTAATAATTTAAAGCCATTCTTTAATAATTCAGTTCAATTGATTTTTCCAGAATATGAAAAAAAAATAAAATCAATCCAATACTTTATCGGGTGATAATTGCTACTTATAAATGTATAACCTTAAATTTTGATACTTAATCCACTTTTGGAAGATTCTCTTATGGCTTCGCAAACTTTATGACTAGCAAGTCCCTCACATAAGCCTGGGATTACAGGTGTTCCATTCATTATACTCTGGGCCCATAAATTTTGAATTCTCAAAACTGGAGCTATTCTCCCATCAGTCCATGTTTTTTCAAAATTAAAACTTGAATCTGCAGTTAGATTTTGTATTTTATTTTCGTTGTTTGAATATTTTAAATTAAAACCATGTACATAATCTTTTTGGTTTTCGCTTTTAAGAATTAGTGAACCTTCGCTTCCATATATTTCTAAACTAAATCCTCTACCATTTTTAGAAATCGATGATAAAGATACCTGACATGGAATAAGATTCGAGCCATAGTTTAATATTTCGATGTTGGCTAAACATACATCTTCACTCGTAACATAATTTAACTCAGATGAATCAGGTAAGGGTCTTTTTTTTATTGATGTTGCTAACTTACCAGACACGTTAATTGCTTCTCCAAAAAACCAATTCAACATATCGAATGCATGAGTACCCAAGGCGCCAATAACTCCTCCACCTTTTTCTTCCAATGAATACCAATTCCAAGATCTTTTGGGGTCGGATCTGCTACCCATTAACCAATCTAATTTGACTAGATATATATCGCCTAAGATATTTTCATCAATAAGTTTTTTTGTCTGAAGGAAAAGAGGTACTGCTCTATATTCAAAATCAACACATACGCTTAAATTATTAATCAAAGATATTCTCTGAAGCTCTTCAATTTCTGAGGAGGATATTGAAACGGGTTTTTCTAGAAGTAAATTTTTATTATTCTCAAGAGCTTGTTTTGCTAATTTAAATCTCGATTCAGGAGGGGTAGCAATTATGATTCCATCAATTTTTGGAGATTTAACTAATTCTTCCCAACTATGAAAGAACTCTAATCCAGTTTCTTTTTCTAGAATCGATTTTTGCTTTGTCTCATAATGATAAATAGCAGCAGGAGTTAAATAATCAGACTCCTTTAATGCCTCTAAATGAACTTTTTTACCAAACCCTAATCCAGCTATTGCTATTTTTAATTTTTTATTTTTTGTATTCATTGTTATCTATTAATAAACTCTGAACAACTATTTTCAATAACAACATCTATTAGTTCATCATTATTAGAAGTTTGCCATTTTGAATTAAATTGAGGTATTCCATTTATGGAAGTATCTTTGAACTTTTTATCATCGCAATTAATTCTCATCACATAAAGTGATAACTCTCCATCATCATCAGAATTAGTTGGATTTTTAAAGAACTTCGTTAAGACACTTATTTCACCATTTGGAAGTTTCTTAATACTGCCTTTATCAAGCCATTCTTTACCTTTACTATTCTCTTTTAGTAGGACCCAGTCAACATTTCCTATTCCATAAGAATATGGAGCAAAATTTAAAATAAAAAATAAAAGGCTTAAAGAAAAATAAAAGAAATTTGAAATAATTCTCATTTTACATATTTGCTTTTACAAGTTCTTTTACACCATGAATTTTTAAAATTTTAGTCAGAGTATCCTTGAGATCTTTCCTTTTAACTATTACATCGACAAATCCATGATCAAGGAGATATTCGGCTGTTTGAAAATTATCAGGTAATTTTTCTCTTAAGGTTTGTTCTATAACCCTTCTTCCGGCAAATCCAATAAGAGCTTTAGGTTCCGCCAAAATTAAATCACCTAACATTGCGAAGCTTGCTGTTACACCTCCAGTGGTTGGATGAGTTAATAAGGGCATATAAAGAAGATTTTTTTCTTTATGTTTTTTTAGTGCTCCAGATATTTTTGCCATTTGCATGAGACTTAACATACCTTCTTGCATCCTTGCTCCCCCTGATGCACAAACAATAAGAATTGGAAAATTTTCTAAAGTTGCTCTCTCAATTATCCTTGTAATTTTTTCACCAACTACTGAACCCATGGATCCTCCCATAAATCTAAAGTCCATAACAGCTAATGCTAAAGGCATTGCATTTACAGAACAGATACCTGTTAAGACTCCATCTCTTAAACCTGTGCCAGCTTGACTTTCTTTAATTCGATCAGCATAAGATCTTCTATCTTTAAAACCTAAAGGATCTGTAGGACTTAGTGAACTATCAAACTCTTCGAATGAATTTTTGTCGGCAATTATATTTATCCTTTCATCACTATTAATCCTATTGTGGTGTCCACAATTACTACAAACATTGAAATTTGAAATTAGGTCTTTTCTATAGGCTACTTGCGAACATTCTGCACATTTAACCCACAAACCATCTCCCTCATCAGTATCTTGCGAAACCTTCCCAACAAATTGATCTTTACGCCTTGCGGCAAACCAGTCGATTAATGACACAATGTTTCCTGTTTTTTTTATTTAAATCTAAATAAGGTACTTTTATCAAGAAAGATATATAAAAATTTGAGATTCTCTAGATTAAAAACTTCTTAAGGTAAAAAATACAAAGTTTTGAGTTGAAAATCTAAAATTAATTATTTATTTTTCTCCTCAATCATTTTATGAATTATTGGAGTGAGAATTAGTTCCATTGCGAAACCCATTTTCCCTCCATTTACAACGATACTTGTTGGACTTGACATAAATGAATCGTTAATCATTCCAAGCAAGTATTGAAAATCAATCCCCCATTTCTCTCTAGCCCCTTTTCTGAAATGTATGATCACAAAGCTCTCATCAGGAGTTGGGATATTCCTGCATATGAAAGGATTAGAAGTGTCAATTGTTGGAATTCTTTGGAAATTAATATCGGTTTTGCTGAATTGTGGGCAAATGTGATTTATATAATCAGGCATTCTTCTCAAAATAGTATCCACAATGGTTTCCGCTGAATAACCTCTTTCTGCGTTATCTCTATGGATTTTTTGAATCCACTCTAAATTTGTTATCGGAACAACACCAACAAGTAAATCAGCATAAGATGCCACATTATATCCATCACCTTCTACCCCTCCATGCAAACCTTCGTAAAAAAGTACGTCTGTTCCCTCAGGAATATCTTCCCATGGAGTAAATTGTCCAGGTTCTAAGGATGTCCCAAGTCTTGTATTATGTTCTTCTGCTTCTTCAAGACTATGTAGGTAGTATCTTTTCTTCCCTCCTCCAGTTTCACCATAGATTTTAAAAAGTTCTTCTAGCTTGTCAAAAAGATTAGCCTCTGGACCAAAATGAGAGAAATTTTCACCTTTTGAAAGAGCGTCTGCCATAGCTTTTTTCATAGGCATTCTTTCAAATCTGTGGTAACTATCACCTTCTACAACTGCTGGAACAATATCTTCTCTGGCAAAAATATGCTCAAAGGCTCTTTTTACTGTACTTGTTCCTGCTCCTGAAGATCCTGTTACAGCAACTACTGGATGACGTTTTGACATTTTTTAAAAACAATATCTAATGATTCTGACAGGTCATATGCCAACTTTATGTTTTACTTAAAAATATTTTTTTATTTATTAATTTTTTTTTAAATTTCATCCATTATTTTATCTCCGATTTGACTGCAAGATAAAACTTCAGAAGACCCATTAGCTAAATCTGCTGTTCTAAATCCTTTTGATAAAACTTTATCAATGGCATTTTCTAAATTTTCTGCAGCTACTTCTTCATTTAATCCGATTTTTAACATCATGGAAGCAGATAAAAGCATTGCTATAGGATTCGCTATGTTTTTACCAGCTATATCAGGAGCCGAACCATGAACAGGTTCAAAAACTCCTGGCCCATTATTGTTTAGAGAAGCAGATGGAAGCATACCAATAGAACCAGTTAACATTGCGGCTAAATCGCTTAAAATATCACCAAATAAATTACTTGTTAAAATCACATCAAATTGACCAGGATCTCTAACTAATTGCATTGCTGCATTATCAACGTACATATTGCTTAGAGATATATTTTTATTTTTTGAGGTGATATTTAATACTGTATCTCTCCACAATTGACTAACTTCAAGAACATTTGATTTATCAACTGAACATATTTTTTTATTTCTTTGATTAGCAATTTTTATCGCTATTTCAGTTATTCTCTCTATTTCGGCCGAATCGTAAACCATCGTATTGAAAGCTTTTGGGATTTTTGTATTTGTTATATGTCCTCTTGGTTTTCCAAAATAAATACCTCCTATTAATTCTCTTACAACAATAAGATCAACATTCTCAACGATTTCTTTTTTTAATGTACTTGCATTTAAGAGAGATTTTCTTATTTTGACAGGCCTGATATTTGCGAAAAGGTTAAGGGCAGATCTTAACTTTAGTAATCCACTTTCTGGCCTTAATTCTCTTGCAAGAGAGTCATATTTAATATCTCCGACACAAGCTAAAAGTACAGCATCACTTTTTTTGCATTGATCAAGTGTCTCATCAGGAGCGGGAGTCCCATATTTTTCATAAGCTATCCCTCCAAATAATTTTTCAATAATCTCGATATAGAAATTATGTTTTTTTGAAAGCTTTCTTAAAACATTTTTTGAAACTTCTGAAATCTCTGGACCTATTCCATCTCCTGACAATAAAACAATACTATATTTCTTCATTTAAATTTTTGTTTAATAGAACAATAAATTATTGCTTGTCTAGTTGTCTAAGTTTTTTTGATAATTCTGGTAATTTTTTAAAAATACTTGAACTCCTTAGCCATGATTTATTTCCCATTGCAGGGAAACCACTAATTACCTTGCCATCTTCTATGTCACAATGGATCCCGCATTTTGAACTCGCTATCACATTATTCCCAACATTTACTCTATTATTGACTCCTACTTGCCCTGCCAAAATAACACCATCTCCAATATTTGCTCCTCCAGCGATACCAACTTGTGCTGCAAATGCGCAATTTTTACCAATTTTAACTCCATGACCTATTTGTACTAAATTATCCAACTTGGTCCCTTCATCAATAAAAGTAAATCCTACTGCGGGCCTATCAATACAACAATTCGTTCCAATTTCCACAAAACTCATTATTTTTACACCACCTTTTTGAGGCATCTTTTCCCATTTGCCATCTTTAGGAATAAAACCAAATCCCTCTGATCCAATAACAGAATTTGAATTAATTACGCAATAATTTTTAAGAGTGGTATTTTCGTAAATAACACAATTTGGATGAATTATATTATTATCGCCTATTTGAACATTGCCTAAAATTGATGATCCAGGAAGAATATGATTATTGTCTCCAATTACAGTATTTTCTCCAATATAGACATTAGGTCCAATATGGCAATCTGCTCCAATTATTGCTGTTTTATCTATAGTCGCTGAAGGGTGAATTCCTGGGTTGAAATTAATAGTTTTGTATAAACTATTTAATACTTCTGCGAAAGCAATTCTTGGATTTTTAACGATTATGTTTGATATATTCAGTTTCATGAGGGAACTGACGATCTCATCGTTGTTAGTAGTTATTATTGCTGATGCTTTAGTTTGATCTAATTTTTCTTTAAGGATATTATTTTCTTCTAAAAAAGATATTTGGTGGTTAACTGCAATATCTAATGAGGCAGCATCATCTATATTTAAATCTTCAAAAATATTTGCGCTAATGAAATTTGAATTTCCTTTTTTTATTAGATCAACTAAATTACTTAAAAGCATTTTTCTGTTTTAATTTTTTCTAAGTGAGAGCGAGAACATCTCTATGTACGACTATTATCGAGGAGTTGTTGGCTTCTTTATTATTTAAGATACTTCTTAATTTGTCGCTACTTATTGATACTAACCCTTTTGCAACTTCTTTATCATTTGTATTGACGATTTTAACTGCTTGATTAACCGTAAAATTTCCTTCTACATTTTTAACACCAACCGATAAAAGTGAAGCACCTTTTTTTATAATTGCAAAAGAAGCTCCATCATCTAAAGTGATTTTCCCTACTGTTTGTATAGCATGTGAAAGCCAACTTTTTTTGTTTCCCATTGGTTTTTCTACTGGATAAAATAAAGTTCCAATTTTATTATCATTAAAAATTTCTATTAAGTTTTTTTTATTAGTTCCATCAACTAGTTGTACTTCAACTCCTCCTTTTGTTGCTATTTCTGCAGAAGTTAATTTTGTAGAAATACCCCCTGTACCCCATTCATTATTTGAGTTTTGAATATTTTTATCTTTAATTTCTTTTAATTCATTATTATGAACTTCTTTGATAGGTTGAGCATCTTTATTATTACGTGGATCTTTTGAGTATAGATTTTCAATATCGGTTAATAAAATAAGTTTGTTAGCATTTATAGCTAAGGCAACTAAAGCAGAGAGGGTATCATTATCCCCATATTTAAGCTCTTCATTTGCAACAGAGTCATTTTCATTTACTATTGGAATAACATTCAAATCGATTAATTTTTTAAAAGTTTTAGAAGCGTTATTAAAGGATTCCCGAGAATTGAAATCAGCTTTAGTAATCAGAATTTGAGCAATATTATAACCTAATTTATTGAAAACTTTATCGTACAATGACATTAAATTCACTTGACCTACTGCTGCAGTAGCTTGAAGAGTGCTTAAATCACTTGGCCTCGTTTTAATATTTAATTTTTGGCAACCTAATCCAACGGCTCCACTAGTTACTAAGATTAATTTATTACCTTTTGAAAGAAAATTTGTAAAAGGTCTAGATAGGGTTTCAATTACATCTTCAGTAGATGTTTTTTCTGTTCCTCTTAAAATACTAGTACCAATTTTTATAACCCAAGTTTTCATTTTATAAAATGAGAAATAAATTTTTCTATAATCAAAGTTAAATTAAATTTTATAGGCAAGCCATCTCTATTTAATCGCTTAACTAATATTGTTTTTATATTACATCTATTTCCAACAATAATATCTGTAAAAATTCTGTCGCCAATTATGGCTATATTTTTTGGTTCACTCCCAATTTCTTTAATAGCAGACAAAGTTACTTTTTTCCCTGGTTTTGATGCTTTGTATTTATACCTTATATTGAATTCTTTAGCTATTTTTGCAATTCTTTTTTTTGATGGATTATTACTTATTAGATATATGGAGAAAAGTTTTTTAGATTCTATGATCCAATTTCTTACAGATTTTGGGATTACATTTGATTTTCTGTTTAATAGAGTCCCATCTACGTCTAACAATAAAGAATGAATTCCTTTTTTTTTCAACTCAGATTGAGAAATATTATATATTGGTAAGTTTGAATCCCAATTGACTTTTAGGATAGATCTCATTTATTTTAAAAACTACTTTTTTCAAGCTCAGTTTCAATCAAGGGTTGAATTTTATCGAACTCATCATCTTCAACTAATAAGGCAACTTTTTCTTTTAATTTACCCACAATAAAAAAAGGATCAAGTGGAATATATAAACCATATTCTTGGTCAAAAAGATTAAAATTAACAAGTAATTCATAACTCTCACTATCATCATCAACGAAATCTTCTTCTAATTCATCGTAAATTGGTTCTTCAAGTTCTCCTGAAACTGTTAATGTAACTGCTGATCTGATAAGTCTTAAATCATGTTCTTGAAGAACCGCTTCAGCATTTTTTAGTATTTGTTCGTTTTTATCTATTTTCTCAATTAATTCAGGTTCATCTTTTTCATTAATCTTAAATAGACTTACTGGAGTATCAACTGGTGTTAGTAAAGCATATTCTTGGCCTTTAACACTTACTAATTGTTCAAGATAACAAAAAAGCTCGTTTCCATTTGAGTCATTTAATATAAGAGTCCGTGCATCATAATTATCATTTGAGTTGACTTTTTTCATTTGAAAATTATTTATCCTATCTAATATTAATATTTTATCTGACGATTACCAGCGATTTCTTCTAATTCAGGACCTTCTTCAATCCATTGTTCAAGTATTATTTTTGCTGAAAAACTATCAATCAGCCCAGATTTATCTTTTTTTATTCCAAATCTTTCTGAAGATTCCCAAGTTGAACTGTGTTCATTGACGTAAGAAAATGGGAGATCTAATTCATGTGAGAGTAATTGACCGTAATTTTTACAATCAATAGCTTGAATGGTCATTTGACCTTCCTCATCAAGTGGAATACCAACAATAAAACCAGTCAAATTTAATTCATTTATGTGATTTCTAATAATTTCAATCTCTTGATTATTTTCAAACCTTTTAACCGCTGGAAGTATGTTTGATGTTATGCATAGGGGATCACAATAAGCTAATCCTATTCTTTTGATACCTACATCCAAACTCAAAATTGACTTGGGTTTGGGTTTGCAAAATTTCACTTTGTTTTTAATGGAAAAGGTGATGGATATGGATTACCTTGTGGACTTAATTTTTCAAAGATTGATTCCAAAGATTGATTTATTTTATTTATTTGTTTGACTTCATTTTTAACTATTGTGTTCCTGATAAGAATAATTTCTTGATTTTTTTCTTTGAGATTAGATTCTTCGAGAAAAAGATTTAATTGAGAATTTTCTTTATAGGTTTTTAAAAATGAAACAGGAGATTTTTCAAAAAATCTTTTTATAAATTCTTTTAAAATAGAATTGTATCTCTTATCCCAATATCTACTTATTGTTAAAGTATAAATTTCTTCGTTTTGATAATTTATATCTTTTAGAATTGTACATAAAACAGTATTTTCATAAATTAAGGCACCACTTTTAGAATTATTTCTTTTAAGAATATCTTCTTGATCAAAATCCAGAACATTTCTTATTAAGGGAGATTGATTTGATCTTATAAAATTAACTATTTTTAATATATTTTGTTTATTAATGTTTTGGAATTCATTAATTAATGAATAGGCATTGGTATTTTGATTTATAGATTTTTTTAGAACAGAACCATCCCAAATGATTATATCTCCTAAAGGTTGAAAGCCTAATTCTCTTGAAGTTGATATGAGGTCAACATTATTTATATCAGCGTTAATTATCCAACTTGAGGTTTTGATATCTTTTATTGAGATAGATTTTTTTATCAATCCTAAAGTTAATTGTTTACCTGTTAAAGAACACTTGTTGTTTATCAACTTGGGAGTTGATATTTTTAAGCAATTCTCTTTTTTATTTAAAGGAAAAATATTCAAATAACCAATAATTTCGTTTCCGTATATAGCAATTATGCATTTATTTTTATTTTTCTTAAGATTATTCAAGAAGATTTTTAAGTCATCAAAGGTATTTATAATTGCCATCTTTAAAAACCAATTATTCAATTCCTTATTTTTAATATCTATTAAAAGATTAATGTGCCGTATATGGAGTTCTTCAAAAGTTACTTCCATTTCTTTTTTAGATTGAAAAGAATAAGAGGTATCTTTTTTCATTTACTTTTTTTCTCTTATTAATACTATAGGGGTTTTTTCATCTCCATTGCCAGCTGGATTAGATAATAAGTTTCTTTTGAGTATTTTATTTACTTTTTTATTTGAACTTGCTAAGACTTTGACACCACCAAGATCATTAACATCGACAACAGCAACATCTATATTTAGATAGTTCGAGACCTCCTTGCAAAATAAATCCGCATTGAGAGGACCCATAACTATACTCTTGTCGTAAGGTGTAACTGTGCCGCTTATATCATCAATGAGGGATGATTCTGAACCAGTTAACCTATAAAACATACCTTTAATCCCAACTAATTTGAAGAGATATCCAACAAATAGTGCAAAGGTTATTCTAGTGACTCCTATTCTATTTATTAATAATTGCATGCCGCAAGCTGTTGCGAGACTGCTTGTAGGGTGAAAAAAATAACATAAAGCTTTCGAAAATAAACTATATTCTAAATTTTGAGGGGAAATATATCTATTTTGCATAATCGCTAACGGACTCTCACCAATGGTTAAAATATCATTTTTTTCTACAATTCCTTTGCAGTATTCAATCACAGTATTTAATGGGTTATCAAAGCAACCAAGTAAATCAGTTTTAATAGCAAAAGCTTTATATTTATTATTTATTGGAATTTCAAAAACTTCTTTCGGCCTTTTTTTTTGACCTTCTAAATTAATTAACAAACAATCCTGATTATTTGAAATACCAAAATGTCCATAGTTCTCCCAAAATACTTTTAACCATAGATATTTTATTTTTTTTCTAAAATTATTATTGCTAAATTTATATATGATTCTTACAAATAATTCTGAATTTGACTTGATAATTGTTGTTGGCCAATAATTATTTAAATTCTTAATTTTATTATTTTCATATATATAAATATCTTCTTGATAATTAATATTTTGGCAATATTCGTTAATTTTATTTTTAAAAAAATCTAATTCAAAATTTATATTAGATACCATTGTCTCTTTGGTTTTACTTTTATTAATTATTTTTAAATTAATAATTAATTCGTTTAAACCATCCTTTTTTTTGATTTTGTAATTTATAGGTACAAGATTTAACTTTGATTTAGGTGAGTTTTTAATATATAAATCTGAAAGAATTAAAAAAATTAAAGGAACTAAGAGGATATTTATTAATATCATTTTTTAAATTAATTTTTGTTTTTATCTTTTTTTTCAGAAATGATACTATTGTATTCATTAAAACTTTCTACAGAAAATGTCGTATTTTCTATATCAATTCCTTTTAGTTCTCCAATAACTTTGTTTAATTCATCGATATTAATTATTCCATTTTGATCATATTTTACTTCCCCATCATTATTTAAAATAATGGTTTGTGGAATTAATCCGTTCCAATAATAATTAGGTTCATTTCTAAGATCTGACTTCTCTTTATCCTGTAATTCATCAGTAGTTAGAGCAATGATATCTATATTATTTCTCCATATCAAATCTAAACCAGATATTATCGGAGCCATAGCTTTACTATCTGAGCTATCGTCAAGATAAAAAAATAAAACTGCGACTCTTTTATTTCTTAAAGATTCTTGAAGAGTTGTCTGGGGAGGAACTATAGCCCCATTACCTGCATATATAGGAAAGATGTTGCCATCGTAACTATCAGAATCTCTAGAGGCATTTGCTTTATATGGACTTAAGAAAATTAATGCTATTAGGATCCATTGAATTATTTTCATTAAGGTTTAAAAACTCACTTTGAACTTGATCTTCCTATTCCTTGAAGGATTCCTTTCCCGACTAAACCGATAGCTTTGCCAACAACCTTTGTAAGGAAAGTTACGAAAAGATTACCGATATACTTTACAGCAACTTCTAACTGAGGTGCTACGGCATCTCTTATCTCAACTAACAATGTAACTTGTTTTTGTAGCCATTCTAGATGCTCTAATTCTTTCTCCCTGTTTTCATTTTTAAAGTAACGGGTAAATTTTTTATCTATAATATCAATATATTCTCGTTTACTCTCATACAAGTAGATAGGCATGTAAATATAGTCATGCCAACGATTGTAGTTATTAATATTATTTCTAAATCTTTCAAAATTTCTTGTCGATTGCAATTCGGGATTTATAAGTACAGTTCTTAATTCAGGCCAAGAAGAACAAATATTAAAGATTTCAGAAGCTAATAAATTACAGTTCCTTATTGTCCAATTTGAAATTATATTTTCGAGGATCATAAACGATTCTGTTTCATATAGAGGGAGTAATTTCCCATCATAGTCAAGAGCTTCATTTTTAATAATTGGCTCAATAAACATTATTGATTTATGTGACTCTCTATCTATCTCTTCGCAGCTTACCTCACTATAAATAAAATCATTTATTGAAATAGATTCACCACCTTTTTTTAATCGAAAATAGCTGTCTGTGATATTTGAAATTGTATTAACTTTAAGTTCTTTTATAAGAGAATTTAAATCATCTTTAAAATCTTTCTCCTTATAGTTATCCTTAATATTTTTTATTAAATTATCTAATTCATCTAACATTTTGCAAATTAGTCGTGAGATGTATTCTTTCTTTATCCCAGAGAGGATTATTGATGAATTATTAAATTCAACCTGTAAGTTAGTTGAGCTATACCTTTCTTTTAGTCTATCTAAAATTAAATTCCATATTTCTGCAGTGTTTTTATCTTTAATGAATACAGTGTTCTTATTTTCAAGATTAATTTTGTTTTCAGAGTAAACTGCCTCTGTATAAAGTTCTAGTGAATTACCCCATAAGAAAATAAGAAAAGATTTTGCAGTAATAAGTTCTCTTAATCTTCCTTTTAAAATAAATTTATAAAATTCTGGTGTTGAATCAGAGTTTACATATTTGAATATATAATTAATTTCAGAATCTATTTGTTTAAGACCTGAAGTTAGAATTTTTTGACTAAAAGAAAGAGGCTTGTTTTTGTTTAATTGAACTCGGGAATTATTTTCAATATCAAATACCCTTCCTCCATTTAAAATGATATCAATAGATTCAAGAACTTTTTCTGCAGTGGGATTTAAAAGAAAACCTTCAGCATTTGACGATGGAGAGGTATTTGCTTCATAAACAAGTTCGCCAGAGAGAATTATAAGAATCTTTGACTCATCATATCTTTCTCTTAATTTTAATAATTCTAACCTTATAAGATCTTCTGATTGGAAATTAAGAACATTCCATATAACTAAATCTGGAGTTTTATCACCTGTTCCATTATTAAAATTAATTTCTAAATTTTGGTCTAGTGATGTTAACTTAAGCGATAAAGATTCTGCTATTAAGCTTGGAGCAATAATCAATATCGATTTTTTTGAAATTAATTCCAAGACTAGATTCCTTATCTCTTATACAAAATTAACTAACAATTACTTCAAACACCAGCCTTAATTCAATTTTTATATTCTTTTAAGCGTAGTAATTTGTGTCTAAATCAAAGTCATTTAATCTCTCAGCTGACAATACATTATTCGCTTCGTTTATCGAGAATTTATTTTCATATAGAGCTTTACCTACTATTACTCCAAAGAGTCCAGAGTTTTCAAATTTTACTAACGATAATAAATCAGAAATTGAACCAATACCTCCTGAGGCTATTACTGGAATATCTGTAATTTCAAGAATGCTTTTTATGAATTCTTCATTTGTCCCTTCTAAAGTCCCATCTGTATTTATATCTGTAACAATAAAACTAGCAATTTTAAATGAAGAAAACTCCTTTACTAGATCTGTGGCAAATATATTAGATTGCTCAAGCCAACCCCTTGTACTAACTTTTCCATCTTTTGCATCTATCCCAATAATTATCCTTCCAGGAAATTTATTTGATAAGTCTTTAACTAGTTCTTTATTTTCTATTGCAGAGGTTCCCATGATAACTTTCTCAATACCATAAGAAAATAATTGTTCTATCCTTTCCTGAGACCTTATCCCCCCACCTATTTGAATAGGTATGTTAACTGTTTTTGCAATCTTTTTTATTGATTTATCGTTTGTTGGGGATCCAGTTTTTGCAGCATCTAAATCAACTATATGTATATATTTGGCTCCTTCGCTTTCCCAAAATTTAGCTTGCTCATGAGGCTTTTTTGTGAAGTCTTTTCTTTTATTAAAGTCGCCTTTAAAAAGCCTTACACACTTCCCGTTCATTAAATCAATTGCTGGTATTAGGTCCATAGAATCATCCTTTTCATTAATTACTTATTAGTAGTACTATTCAATATGTAATTAGTAGTACTATTCAATATGTAATTCTATTTAAGATTACTACTTCAGTTAAATATTTTTTGAATATGAAAATTCTTGTAATGGGTGGTACTAGATTTGTTGGCAAGTCTTTGGTTGGAAAGTTATTAAGTAAAAATTATCATATTGATATTTTCACAAGAGGTAATAAAAGTAATCCTGAAAAAACAAATTTAATTAAGGGTGATAGAAATAATTCAGAAGATATCGTCAAGTTAAAAAATGAAAAGTATGATGTTGTTTTTGATATTTCTGGCCGAGAGTTAGAACAAACCAAACTTCTTATAGAAAATTTAGATAACTCTTTCCAGAGATATATATATGTAAGCTCTGCAGGTGTTTATAAAGATAATTGTGAACTACCTTTATCCGAAGTTGATCCAATTGATCCAGAAAGTAGGCATAAAGGAAAGTTTGAGACAGAAAATTGGTTAAAAAAACAAAAAATTCCTTTTACAAGTTTTAGACCTACTTATATTTATGGACCAGGAAATTATAATAAAATTGAAAATTGGTTTTTTGAAAGGTTATTTACTAAAAAATCTATACCAATCCCTGGTGACGGTTCTTTAATTACTCAGCTAGGCCATGTTTCGGATCTAACTGATGTAATGATTAGGTGCATAAATTTTGAAAATTCCAAAAATAATATTTACAATTGTTCAGGTGAAAAAGGAGTGACAATCAAGGGTTTAATTTATTTCTGTGCGAATGTTCTTGGATTAAACCAAAATGAGATTTCTTTAAGAACATTTGATTATCAAAAATTAGAACCTAAGTCTCGAAAGGGATTTCCAATTAGGTTAAATCATTATCAGACTGATATCTCCAAGATAAAACGTGATTTAGAGTGGGCGCCAACTTTTGATTTATTTAATGGTCTAAAGGATAGTTTTATGAATGATTTTAATAATAAAAAGAGTGAGGAGTTTGATGAAAATTCAGATAATATTCTTTTTAATTCTTAAATAGCCTAATAAAGTCACAAAAGTAAGAATGAATCCTAACCAATAAAAAATTAAAGCCAAATTATTCAATAAGCTAATTTTTAATGGTGTAAAGAAAGTAATTACTGAAATAAAAAAGAAAAATGTTTTATATTTTCCTAACATTGATGCTGGTAAACCGTCTTTTGTAGAGTTCCTTAGGCTAGAGACAATTAATTCTCTAAATAAAATTAATGACAAAGACCAGAAGGGTATAAAATTATTTTTACAAAGGAAGGTCAAAGGAATTAAATAGAATACTTTATCGCTTAAGGGATCAAGGATAGCTCCTAATCTAGTTTTAAGATTAAATTTTCTTGCAATTAACCCGTCAAAATAATCAGTTAAACCTCCAATAATAATCAATATAAAGACATAATAAGGTCTGTTAATTTCTAAAAAGAGTATTAATGGAAATACAAGGAAAAGTCGAGATATCGATAATAAATTGGGAATATTAAATGCCAAATTTTTAAGATTTTTTCTTAATAACAAATTAGTTTTTGTATATAAAAAATATATTACACTCTCAACATGCTTAAATTTTTAGTAAAAAATTTAAATAGTTTTTGATGATAGATTCTAAAATTTAATTTAAATATGAATCCTAAATATTATAAACTCAACTTCTCTTTATGAATGATAATGTTTTATATTACAAAATTATTCCATATATCTAATGCAGCCTCATAGCCTAAAGCTATCTCCAGAATCTGATTTGATAAATTCAATTAAAGAATATTCTTTATCGAATAATTTATACGGGTATGTTTCTGGAGTGGTTGGTAATCTTAGAACAGTTTGTATTCAATGCCCAGGTAATCAAGAGATAAATAAATTTGAAGGAAATCTAGAGATAGTTTCTTTAAACGGACATTTTAATAAAGGAGATGTTCATTTACATTTGAGTTTTGCAGATGAGGGATGTAATGTGTTTGGCGGGCATCTAGAGGAGGGATGTATTGTAAAAAAAGGTACTGATATATTATTACTTTCTTTTGAACAGAAAATTATTAATATCTCAAATCATGATTTAATCACTAATGAATCACGTGTAAAAGCATATATATTAAAGGATTGTCCTTGGTCTAAAAGAGCAATTAGGTTGCTTAATTCTTTATCTATCCCTCATGAAGTTACTCTAATAGACAATGATGAGAGCTTTCAAAAAATTATGGCTCAAAGTAGCCATAATACTTTCCCTCAAATATTTTTGGATAATAAATTTTTTGGAGGATATGATGAACTTTCAGAACAAGCAAAATTGGATAACTTAATTTCATTTAAGTAATCTAAATTTTTTAACTATCGCGATTGCTAAGCTTTTCAGCAACTAATTCGTCCTCTAACTGCTTTATTAATCTTGATACAAGACTTTGAAATTCTGGTTGACAACCTTTAAATGCAGCTTTATGTCTTATTGGCTCATTTCTAGTTCTTAAATCAGTAAGCATTAATTGTAATGCGTCAATTTTGGAATTTATTTTCATAGTTTTAATTTATATATTTACATCTTTTAAATCATTTGCATAGCTTTTTTAAAAGATATCTTATTGTTGTCATTCGAACTTGTAACTTCTATTAATTTATTTATGGATTCTTTGTTTTTTAAAGAATTTATGCAACATTGCGCAACTAATCTCCTTGGGATTGATCCATCAATTTGAGTATCCTCCTTTGAATAATTTATATTTTCTGATTTAATATCTTCATTTTCCTTTAATCCTCCAGGTCTAATAATAGTCCATTCAAAATTTGAATTGCGTAGAAAGTTTTCACCTAATTTCTTCCAAATAAGAATTAAACCAAATAAGTTTAATGGGTGAAATAATTTACCAGTACAAAGTGAACTAACTAAAATAACTCTTTTAATACCAACTCTTTTGCAACTCTCTAATTGCCTGTATACACCTAATGCATCAACCTTTGCAGGACCAGTTAAATCTAATGATGCTCTTGCTCCAGTCGCAATTATCAAAGCATCAATACCTTTTAAAGCTTCATCAAGTTCTCCTTTTTTGTCTAATGAAACCCTAATTGTTTCTAATCGCTCTAGTCCTGCTGAGACTATTGAATTACTTCTGACGATTTGCCTTACTTTATATCCTTTCTTAACTGCTTCTTCGGCAATTCTATAACCTGTTTTCCCCGATGCCCCAGTAATTGCTATTTTCATGATTAAAAAACTAATTTAAATATTATATAAATTTCTTAAGGCTTTTTACATATAAATTTCTTTTTTCTTTTGGGATAAAGAGTGCGACATAAATAACATTTTGTTCCATCACAGCCTCTTGCAGTACAGTATTCTCTGCCATAAAAGATTATTTGTAAATGTAAGGTATTCCAATCATTAACAGGAAATATTTTTTTTAGATCTTTTTCTGTTTGAACTACGCTATCGCCATTTGATAGGCCCCATCTTTGTGCCAACCTGTGTATATGAGTATCGACTGGGAAGGAGGGTATTTTAAACACTTGAGACATTACAACTGATGCTGTTTTATGACCTACCCCTGGAAGAGATTCAAGCTTCTCAAAAGAATCTGGGACCGTACCATTATGCTTCTCAATCAATAATTTAGATAAGTTGTAGATGTTCTTTGATTTTTGATTAGATAGACCTAAAAATTTTATGTATTCGTAAATGCCATTAATACCTAGCTGCATCATCTTTTCTGGATTATCTGCAACTTTAAATAAGCTTTTTGTTAATTCATTAACTTTCTTATCTGTTGATTGAGCACTTAAAACTACCGCGACTAGAAGAGTATATGCATTTGTATGATCAAGGGGTATTGGAGGCGATGGATATAGCTTTTTGAGTTCCTTGCTAATTATTTCTGCTCTTTCAGACTTTCTCATTAAATTTAGAAATTAAATGGTGTATAAAATTATACATGGGATATTTTAGGTGAATATTTTCTGCTAATTTAATATATTTAAATAAGAAGAACTTAGTGAAAAATGATGCGTTAATAATTGATGATTTGCATCATAAATATGATAAGCGAGAATATTCAAATTGGATTTTAAACGAAATTAACCTGAAAATTGAAAATGGCGAATTATTAGGGTTGCTTGGTCCTTCTGGTTGCGGAAAAACTACTCTTTTAAGATTAATCGCGGGGTTCGAATATCCCTCTAAAGGGAGGATTTCTCTTAATGATAAGGAAATTTCAAGTAGGGAAAAAATTCTTAGTCCTGAGAAAAGAAATATTGGTATGGTTTTTCAAGACTATGCACTTTTCCCTCACTTAACTGTCTTGGAAAATGTAATTTTTGGTTTGCAAAACAAAAAAGACAGATCTAGAGTTGATTATTTATTGAATGTTGTTGGTCTTGATAGTTTTGTTGAAAGGTACCCACATGAACTGTCTGGAGGCCAAAAACAAAGACTCGCAATTGCGAGAGCTCTAGCTCCAGGTACAAATTTTATTTTATTAGATGAACCTTTTTGTAGTCTTGATATGCATGTCAAACTAAAATTGAGAAGTGAACTCCCTAATATCCTCAAAGGATGTAATGCAAGCGGATTGATGGTTACTCATGATCCGGAAGAAGCGATGTCTATTTGCGATAAGGTTGCCGTTATGAATGATGGGAAAATACATCAAATTGATACGCCAATTAATCTTCTAAATAATCCCAAGACCATATTTGTTAGTAGTTTTATTTTGGGTAATAATATTATTAATCTCAAAAAAAATGGAAATTCATATATTTCTTGTTTAGGTGAAATAAATTGTTCAGAGCATTTGAAAAATACAGATATCAAAAGTATGTCAATTTCGCCTAAATTTATTTCAATTAAAAGATCAGAATCTGGTGATGCGATTGTTATATCTAAAGAATTTCTTGGAGAATTTCTTATATATAAAGTATCTATTAATGGAAACATATTAAGGGTTAGAACTGATATTAATCATCTCCTTAATAATGGCGATAAATGTTCTCTTTTTATTAGTACAAATAGTTATTATTTTTTATATCCTGGAGCATATAAGGAATATATATAGAATTTTTTTATAGGCAATTACACTTGCCCCCCTTCCAATTAGAGCATTTTTTCTTTTTACATTTCTTTTTTTTACTGTTATAAATTTTATTAGTTAATAGCAGTTCAGAAAATCTGTACTGTAAATTCATTTATGGTATTGCGATTGATTTTCATTATCATATTATTTAATTTAATTTAAAGAATTAATTTATTACTAATTTATACAAAATGTTGTATTATTTATGTAGTTTCTTTTTGCAAAATGATTGAAAATAATTTAAAAACTAAGAAATTAATTAATTTTGGTCCATCTGGAAGAGCTGTTGCTCAACCGATTGACAATAGTCTATTGGATAATATTTTTGAACATCTAACTATGGAAAGATACGCTAACGTTCAATATTTTTCTATGTATCTATGGTTTCAAGAACGTGATTTAAATGGATTTGCGTCTCATTTTCTAAGTGAATCACAAGGTGAAATGGAACATGCACAGAAGTTTGCAGATTATTTAATCGCGAGAGGACAAAGCGTAAAATTAGATGAAATTCCAGCTCCTGCTCAAACATGGGATTCGATAGAGGATCTTATTTCTTATTCTTTCAACATGGAGGCTGATTTAACTTCATCTCTGCAACAACTTTATTCTATTTCAGAAAGAATTTCCGATACAAGAACTAACGTATTTTTAGATCCAATCATTGATGCTCAAACAAAATCAGAAGATGAATTTGCAAACATACTTGGCAAAGTAAAGTTTGCTTCTAATCAACCTTCCGCTATCTTGTTGATAGATAGTGATTTAAAGCAAAAATAAATTACTTTCAAATTTATTTTCATTCAATATCCTTTTGCTTATTTCAACAAGCAACTTAGAAAAGTTTATTTTCTCATTATTTTTTTTATTTAATAGCTTAGATATTTTATAAATTTCATTGACTCTTTTAAAAATATTTTTGTTTTCCAAAAATAACCTTTCCTTCAATGCTCTATTGTTTGTTGATTTGAAAGATTGTTTTATATTTTTGAGTCTATTTGACAAAATATCAACTTCTATTAACAAGCTGTTAGTAACTGATTGTGATTCCTTCATGTTTTTATAGAGGCGATGTTTCAATAAAAGAAGGTGCCACACTTACTGTTTGTGTTCCAATAGGAGCTATTAATAACTCAGATGATCTTAATTTAGAAATTAATCTTGTTGACGTTACACGAGTAGAACCGATTAATTCACCAATTCTTTCGTGAGTTAACCTAAAAGGTAACTCACACCATTGACCACATCTCCTACCTAAACGATTTACTAGTATTGAAAACAACGCTTGTAATCGCTGTTCTGCATTTCCTAAGTGTCTAATTCTAAGGAGTTGCAAAGTCCATTCATTTACTGCATCGAAACCAATATTCTCATCAATATTTACATTGCTGTGAAACGACAAATCTGTTAGTGCTTCAACGCAGACACCATCGCTACATAAAAGGTCCGTTCTTAATTGATCTCCTGATTGTAAAAATGCGAGTGTCATGCCTTCAGTTTCTTCACAAGGACAATAGACTCTTGCAATTCCACTTTCAACTTCTAGACATGTCCCTTTGAGTCTTGATGAAGGGTTTATTAATACGGATTGTCCAGT
>CACMNZ010000008.1 GCA_902615165.1 uncultured Prochlorococcus sp. | reverse complement strand
TGTTTGAACTGATAAAATAAACCCACTATAAATATTACCTAGTAATTTTTCTGCTTTTCTTACTTTTTTTATATTTATCATATTAGATTTATATTGGTTAACTTTGTACTTGAATTCATTAAGTTTATCTATCACGAAATTGTTAAATAATATTTCTAGATTTTTTGAAATTGATGAATTAAATATATCCCAATTTACTAGGTCTAATGAATTACTTTCCGATATATTTATTGTATCAATATTATTTTTCTTTGATTTCTTACCATTTATTATCATATTAAAAATACAGTACTGGTTAATAAGATTAGTAAAGTCAAATCCAGGAATTGTCCATGGTGAAATAAATAATTTTTCTGATTCATCATTATCAGGATCTTTAGATATCAACCTTATTTCATTGTCCTTAAATTCATTAATTAGAAGTTTATGTAAGATTCTTTTTTTATTATCATCGCCACATAATTTAATTACTTGACTAAATGTCAAATTGCCATCTTCATTAAGCTCTATATCATTATCAATAAATTCTGAATATTTGATGATTTCATTTGCATTAACATAATCTATTCCATTTGAGAGATGTCCGGCGCTTTTTAAGGCATATTGATTTGAATGTTTGAACCATATTAAATTAGCTTCATATAATATTGGTGAAAGGTAAGTTTGGCAATCTTCTTTATTTAATGATTCAAAATATCCTTTTGAATTTTCAGCTGGATTGTGAATAAAAAATTCTTCAAGTGACTCAATTTTATTAAGTGGTGCAGGAATCTCAACCTTACCCTCCAAAAGATGTTTTTGCCTGAATGAACATGAAATTTCAAGTATTTTATCTAAATCGTCGATATATTCCTTTATAGGTTTTAATACCCGAGAGGTTATCCTTGATTTACTTTTTCTAGATAGAAGCGCTTCAGTATGATCACTTCCAACATTAAGAGCGCATTTTACTAAAGTAAGATGAAATGACCAATCAATTATTTCATTATCACTATTTAAATGCACACAGAGGCTTATCGCTTCATTCTTTTCGCCAACTTTAAATTCAGAATCATTTCTTATGGCTTCACTAAGGTAGTTTTGCCAATCATTCAATAAGGGTAATGATTCAAATCCTTTAAATAATATTTCTAGAGATTTTTTACTATTTAGGTCTACTCTTTCTGCAAGGTTATTTGTATGTATCCATAATTTAGTACTTTTATTTTTCCCCTGATCTATTTGAATCATTGGGAGCATTGGAGAATTATTAGAATTCCAACTTTTGAACAAATAAGAGTTTTTATTTGTAAGGTCTATCCTCTCCCTTTGTTCTATTTTTTTTGATTCAATATGATTTAAATTATATGAATTAACGATATTGCTTTTAGATAAAACAAAGTCTGTATCATAGTCTTCGTTATTGTTTAGTTTTAGTTCTTGTATCACATGACCTAGTCCTTCTTCTTGACCTATGGGGAATCTATCAATCTCAACTTTTACTATATTCTTATTGTCTGGATTGAAAGTGTATTTTTTATTCTCTCTTGGTAGTTTAATTTTAGAGAGGATCCTATCGTCTATTGGAATTGCATATACATCATTGTTTATTATTTCTACTTTAGAAAGAAGTATTTGATTTGATCTTTCAAGAATACAATCAACTATTCCTTCAGGTGATCTTCTTCTATATCCCTCTTTTATTATCCTTACTAAAACTTTATCTCCATTCCATGCATAGTTAAGTAGATTTTCTTTAATGTAGATATCTTCTTTGTCTTTTCCTCTTACAGCAAAGCAATAGCCTTTGCTACTACATCTTATTTTGGCGACAAGATGATCATTATCCTTTATGCAAGTATATTCATCATTTTCATTTTTATTAATTATTTCAAGTTTTTCTAGAGCTGTTAAAGCAATATCTAATTTATCCTTATCAGATTTCTTTGTAATTTTTAATAATCTGCATAATTTTTTAAATTCTAATCCTTCTGACTGATTAAGATTATCAATTATTGAAGATGATGTGAACATGATCTAAATGAAATTATTAATTAATTTAGGGGTATACACTTCATTATTACACCTTATTATCCAAGCTTAAAACTAATTATTTTCTTTCTCTTCTTTTTCTTCTTTTTCGATGGTGAGAGAGTTGATAAAAAGCCTTATACCAATGATGAAAAATGTAATGGACGCTATTGACTTAAGAACTACTTCGGGTAAAAAACTTGAAATAGAACCACCTGTTAAGGCTCCTAGTAAACTTGCAAAAACAAGTGCTGAAGAAGATCCTAAAAAAACTGCTAATGGTTTATTTGAAGTGCCACTTATAGTTAAAGTAGCTAGTTGAGTTTTGTCACCTAATTCAGCTATGAAAACGGTTAGAAATGTTGATAGTAATAAACTTAAAACCATTTATAAATAATTTTTGAATGTTTCATAAGCTAAAAATATACTTATCAATATCATTAAAGTACCAGTAGATAAAGCAAATTTGCTAGGAGATATTTTTTTTGAAACCCATTTACCAATAAGAACTCCTACTATACTAGAGCTTATTAATGCTAGAGAACTTCCAAGAAAAACAACTATTGGCCTGCCCGATTCGGCAGAAAGCATTAATGTTGCTATCTGAGTTTTATCGCCAAGTTCAGCAATAAAAATTGTTGTAAAAGTCGTTATAAATATTGAAAAAAAACTTTTTTCTAGATTGTTTTCTTTTTTTTCTAATTTACTATTCATTTTCCTGAAACAGCAATTCTAAAAGATTTCATCTCTTTACTTTGGTATCCATAATTTGATGAAATATGTTGTTTGCAGCAATCTATCAAAAATTTATCACCAGATTTCAAATATCCTTTAAATGAAGTTGAAAATTCACTTACACGGCAAAAATGTGGTCTGGTATCATAAATTAAGCATTTTTTATTTTCTCTGTCCAGGTTTTTACACCAACCGTCTTTAGCCGTCATCGAATTTATCAAAGCTATATCTTCTTTGTTAAGTTTGTTAGCCAAATCGCTTCTTTCGTTCAAGTCGAATTTACAACAAGCTCCACAATTTTCTATACATGTCCATGATTTCATAATTTAATTCAATCTTGTAACGTATCAGTACAGTTTCATCATTTATTTGTAAAAATAGTATCACAAAACATATTCATTAATTATGGCAACACTTATTCCTTTGGCTGTAGTTGCGTTAGCAGGACCAGCAATAATCGCTCTTGTTTTTTACCGTAAATAAAAGAAATTCTTTTTGGTGACTAACCTAGAGGGTGTTTATTGGGATTTAGATGGGACCATCGCAAATACAGAATTAGAGGCCCATTTACCTGCTTTTAATAATGCTTTTAATGATCTTGGCATTGATTGGAATTGGGATACTAATACATACATTAAACTTCTAAAGATAAATGGGGGCAAAAATAGAATTACTTATTACGCTAACTATAATAATGATAATTTATCAGAAGATTTAATTCTCAAAATTCATGAAACAAAGCAGCTTCATTATTTAGAAATTATAAAAAAAAATTGCGTTAGTTTTAAAACGGGTGTTTTTAGATTAATAAATGAATTACATAGAAAAAAAGTAAGACAATTTATTGTTACTTCAAGTTCAAGAATTCAAGCCAATCTTCTTGTTGATTATCTTTTTAATGGCTTGAACCCTTTTGAGTTCATTATTTCAAGCGAAGACGTTGAATTAAAGAAACCAAATCCATTACCATATTTAAAGGCTGTCCAATTAAGTGGTATAAACAAAAACAACTCAATTGTTTTTGAAGACTCCAATCCAGGATTGAAATCTTCCTTGGCAGCTAACTTGCCAACAATTTTTGTTCCTTCAAATATCCCTATTGTTCTTGAGGAAAATATTAAATTAGATTGTATTTTAGACAGTCTTGGTGATCAGGATAATGTGGCAAATGTAATCAAAGGCCCTAAACTAAAAAAATCATACATTGACTATAACTTTCTAAGTGATTATTTAGTGTCTTTTAGTAATGCAAAAAACTAATTTTTCAAGAATTACCTACCAGTTAAATAATTTATTTTTTGGTTTTCTAAGTGATACTTGGAGAACAAAATCTATCGGTCTAATTTCTGTTTTGACAGGTTATTTTTTGTTCGCAAATTTCATTACAAAATTTATATCTGAAGGTAAAAATGAGTTAATTATGGTCCCAATAATCATTATTTTTATTGAAATCATTATAAGAATTAAACCTGCCGCAAGTTCAAAGTTTTATTATCTATGGACCGTAGTTGATAAATTAAGAATTGGTGCAATTTATGCCGTTATACTTGAAGCATTTAAATTAGGATCTTAAAAGCTACTCTTCTTCTTCTTCCTCAATAGGATAAACAAATCCTTGAGCTTTCCCAGTTAAAACTGATTTACCTAAAGATATAGCTTTTTGAGCTGCTATTGCTGCTTTTCCTTTCCAAACAGCGTGCCTTTGGTTCCTTTTGCTCTTTGATTTTTTCTTCTTTGGTACAGCCATTCTGTTTCTTTATTTCCATATAATAATATAACCTTTAACTGGTTATCTCCAAAACTTTTGAGTATATTTTGTTTATATACGTCAATTTTTTAAATAAGCATATATGCTTTATTAATCACTTATAAAGAAAAGTGTTTAGATCAAAATTCTCATATTCAGATTCTAGATCAAGTTATTCGGATCTTCTAATAGATATAGAGACGGGAAAAATAGAATCAATATTTTTCTATCCAAGGCAGAGAGAAATTGATGTTCTGTATAAAAATGGAGATAAATTTAAAATACCTATCCTTTACAACGATCAATTAATCCTTGAAAAGGCTACTGAAAATAAGGTAGATCTAACTATTAACAATAGTAGAAAAGAAGCCTCAGCTGCTAATTCATTCGCTTCAATAAGTCTTTTCCTAATTTTCATATTAGCTATAGTCTTAATCTTAAGGAGTACATCAAAATTGGCCTCCAGAGCTTTTGGTTTTACCAAAAATCAATCTAAATTTGTAACTATTGATGATGTAGAAACGAGATTCGATGATGTAGCTGGCGTCCCTGAAGCTGCTGAGGAATTAAAAGAGGTAATAACATTTTTGAAAGAACCAAAGAAATTTGAAAATCTTGGAGCGAAAGTTCCTAAGGGAGTTCTTCTAATAGGCCCACCAGGGACAGGAAAAACATTACTAGCTAAAGCAATTGCTGGTGAATCAGGAGTACCTTTTCTCTCAATATCAGCTTCAGAGTTTGTAGAACTTTTTGTTGGTGTTGGAGCAAGCCGAGTTCGTGATCTGTTCTCTAAGGCTAAGGAAAAATCTCCTTGTATAATTTTTATTGATGAAATTGATTCCATTGGTAGGCAAAGAGGGTCTGGGATCGGAGGTGGAAATGATGAAAGAGAACAAACCCTTAATCAGCTTCTAACTGAATTAGATGGTTTTGCTGATAATTCTGGAATTATTGTTTTAGCAGCAACAAATAGACCAGATATTTTGGATGCAGCATTATTAAGACCAGGTAGATTTGATAGGAAAATTGAAGTAATGCTTCCTGATTTAGATGGAAGAAAAAAAATTCTTTCAGTTCACTCACTTTCCAAACCACTTTCAAGCGAAGTTGACTTAGGATATTGGGCTTCTAGAACAGTCGGATTTTCGGGAGCAGATCTTGCAAACTTGATGAACGAGAGTGCTATTCACTGTGCAAGAGACGAATCTAAATTAATCAATGATCTTCATATAGAAAATGCTCTTGATAAAATTACCATTGGCCTGAGAAGCTCATTAATAACTTCTCCTAATATGAAAAAAATTATTGCTTATAACGAAGTAGGTAGAGCAATTGTATCTGCTGTGAGAAATGGAATTGAATCAGTTGATAAAATTACGATTTTACCTAGATCTGGATCTATAGGAGGATATACAAAAATATGCCCTGATGAAGATGTAATTTCTAGTGGATTGATTTCAAAAAAATTATTATTTTCAAAAATTGAAATTGCTCTAGCTGGAAGAGCAGCAGAAACGATAGTTTTTGGTGAAGGTGAAATTACACAATGCTCCATAAATGATATCTCTTATGCGACAAATATCGTAAGGGAAATGGTTACAAAATATGGATTTTCAATTATTGGTCCAATTTCAATGGATTCTGATAATAATGAAATGTATTTAGGAGATGGATTATTTAAAAGAAAGCCTCTCATAGCAGAAAATACCAGTTCTAGAATAGATAATGAAATCATAAATATTTCTAAAATTTCATTAAATAATTCAATAAAAATATTGAAAAAAAATAGAGTCTTACTAGATAAATTAGTTGATATACTTTTAATTCAAGAAACTATAGATAAAAAAGTTTTTAAATTAACGACTTCTAAATTGTTGAAAGTTTGATTTAATTGCTTTAAATTAAAAAAAATATTTTCTTGATAATTAAAAACAATACAACGAAGTTATTAGTTACACTTTCATTTTTACTTATTCTTCCATTTGTACAAAAACAATGGTTTAATTTGTATTTACTAAATATTAATGATATTTCCTTTTATTTAATCCTTTACTATTTGAGCGGAGCAATATGTCCATCTTTGGTGTACATAAACTCTTTAAAAAACTATACAGAATATAGTTTTTCTAAGGATAAAATCCATAGTAAAAAAATAATTAAAGGAAAAAGATTATTATTCTTAGTAGCAATAAATTTAATATTTCTCTCTTTCTTAATAGCTGATTATATATATATAAATTTTGATCTTATAGTTAATTTATTTCTTGAAGGAATTAATGTCCCAAAACCGGATAATCCACAGTTATGTTTTTTCATATTTTTAATTTCTATCCTATTAATTTTTAAGAAATCTAGGTTTCTTTTAAAAAAAATAATATTGGTAAATTTTATTTTGATTTCTCTCTATCTTTGGCATCTTCAAATTATTAATATTAGTGTTGATGATCAATTTCATATTTATAGATATTTTGGTTTAAATGACCTAAATTTAATTAATCTTTTTATCCTAGTCGCAATAGAAATTTCTTTTTATACGTGGTCCTTTTTATCCTATAAAACTAATTTGAGCGATTGGATCGTGCCCAAACCTCAAAAAGGGGATGTTATCCCCTTTTTGAATATATTTATTTTTTATTTTTTTATAATAATTTACTACTCATTACTTACTTAAATGTTTCTAATTCTCCTATAGCGCAGAAAAATATTCCTTACTACCTTTTGGGTCCTCTAACATTGTTTTCTCCCCGGGAGTCCAGTTTGCTGGACACACTTCATCGGGGTTTGCTGCAACGTATTGATAGCCTTGAAGAATCCTTAGTGTTTCATCAACATTTCTACCTACAGGAGCCTTGTTAACAGTCGTATGCATAACTACTCCTTCGGGATTGATAAGAAATAAACCTCTATCAGCCTCCCCATCGTCATTTAGAACATTGTACGCCTGGCAAATTTCTCTTTTTAAGTCAGAAACTAACGGATAGTTAATATCACCTATTCCACCTTCATTTCTTGGGGTTTGTATCCAAGCCAAATGACAGTGTTTGCTATCAACTGATACTCCAAGTATTTCGGTATTAAGTGCCGAGAAATCTTGGTATCTATCACTAAATGCAGTGATTTCAGTTGGACATACAAATGTAAAATCTAGTGGGTAAAAGAATAGAACAACCCATTTACCTCTTAGACCTGAAAGTGTAATCTCCTTAAACTCTTGATCATATACTGCTGTAGCACTAAAGTCTGGTGCTTCTTGTCCAACTCTTAAGCTCATGAAAAAATTTGTCCTTATTTAAATTATGTATGGTCTGAATGACCGTAATAAGCATTATAATTTTATTAATAATGAATTAGCAAGTTTTTTTTTAATTCAATGAAATGGCATTATTCCTTTACAAGAAAATTTACAATTTTGAATCATAATAAACTTTTAAAAAATCTTAAAAAGGAGTTAATTAAATATCCCATTAACAGGCTTGACAATAAAAATTCGAATTAAAAGAAAATTTATTTTATTTTATTTAAGATTCCATTAAATTTAATTTCCTATAATTTAGATAATCTTTTTAATATTTTTAATTATGGCTAAATATATTGAAAGACTAAAGGATAAAGTTAAAATAAAAAAATTTGATTCTAATCAGCCAATTGGAGCTTGGATTTTCGTTATAGTTTTGAACGTTGTGGGATTTGCAGGATATTTTTACTTAAAGGTAAATCATATACAACTAGGTAGTTAATAACTTATCTTATTTCCTTGTTAATTGAGCGACAAAAATTTTTTAATCTTTCATTTCTCGTTAAGTCAGGTAAAGTCCAAATTGATTCCGTTTCAGGTAATGGATCTTTGCTCCATTCTTTGAATTCTTCCATTATCGAAGAATTATTTAACTTTGATGTATACATTTTTCGTTTTTTTAAATATTTTCTTATCACTGTGAGATTTTCCTCAATATATTGCCTCATAATAAATGCTTAGTCTTATATCAATTTATCATCTAGCAAGTTCTGCTTGAAAGAAAAGATTAGTTAGACATTTTGAACTGCTTGAAAAAGGCCAAACGAATAACCTCCTATTAAAATCCAGCCAAGCACACTTGATATTATTGTAGATCTTCTATTGTGTCTCCTTAAAGCTGATTCAATCATTTCATTAACTTCATCTCTATTAAGGAATTCTTTCTCGGAATTTTTTTTCATTTTTTTTCTTTTTACAATAAACGAATTTATATGAAAGTGAGCTAAAGATTTTTACTCATCAGTAAGAATATTATTTTTTATGAATTTTTAAATATTTACAATATTTATCAATAAATACATTATGAAATTTTAAAAGTAAATTGAAATTTATAAGTTAAAGTATAGGAATTGAAGAAAAATAGTTTTTTTATACAAAAATGAATATTAATGATAAATCTGTTTTAGAAATGCTTAATAAACTTATTGCTATTAATAGGCTAAATAAAACTCAAATTCTTCAAATGGTGAATTTAGTTTCAATATCAAATGATTTAAATGATTTAAAGGATAATTTGAAATGGGAAAGTTCTAAATCACTCCAGCAAAATATTTAAAATACATAAACTGATTGTTTGATTATTATGAATTCTTGAAATATATATAAGAGATAAATAATAATTTAATCAATTGATAAAGAATTTTGTAAATAATTTATATAAGCTATTCAAATCAATTTTTGAACATAATTTTTCTTAAAAGAAACTTGCTCCTGGTTACTATAATTGAATGTTGTTTTCTTATCCTTGCTGAATGATTTAATTAATATTGTAGAAGTGATTATTATTATTAGTATTATTAGTAAATCTCCAACAGTAATCCCTCTCTCCTTTAGATTCATGATAAAACATATATTTTGTTTAAATATAGCCTTTATTATTTAATAAACTAATATTTTTTACAAACGTGCTAAAAACACATATGAAGGAAATATAAAAAGATTATAAAAATATTGAGACTATAACCTTTTAAGTCATATAAAAAAAAAGAGATGAATTCACTATATGGAAGTCCAAAAAAAAATGAGTAGTTCTAACACTCCTTATTTTTTCTCTAAAGAGATGATTATCACAAAAAAATCACTTAACGAACATCAACTCAAATTTACTTATCAAAAACAGTTAATCTCAGATCTAGATAATAAGCACAAGGAATGGTCAAAATCGATTAACAGTAAATTTTAAAAGCTTTCGTTGATTATATTTAAAAGTTTATTTCTTTTAGTTGTATTTATTTCTTCCCAATTAAGTGTTACTTCATCATTCATGATAGGTTTTGCTTCATAAGCTATATACCAAAGAATAAATCCAACAGGAAATAATAAAATATGCATAGCAAAATTAGTTGACTTAAATCAAATATAGTGCAACACTTATAATGTGCAAGTGTGACACTAATTTTTAATTATGCCCTCTCAGAGGAAAAGAATTGGTTTTTTGCCAAGTGAAGAAGTGCATGAAATTATTGAAAAATTGTGCTCACTTAATGAGTTTAGTCAGTCAAAAGTCACAGGTTTATTGGTTGAGGAAGCGTTGAGGTCTCGAGGTATGTTAAATAAATCTTATGGTCAAAATCAAAATAATAAAGCTGATTTTATAAACTTTTCATTTGATCACAAAACATTTTCTGAAAATAATAAATCTTCACTTAATGTGGACGAATATCCAGTTAATAAAAAAGTATTATCTGATGATATCAAAATGATGCATGAATTTATTGAGTTTAAGTATTTTAAGAAAGTTATGAAGCGAAATAACTACATTATTGAATAAATAGTGTCACACTATTAATGTTAATAAGAGAATGATTTTCAATGGAATTTAGAAATTAAGCAAAGATAAATATTTTTGAATATTTCTAATCAACTTCTTAAAGAGGGATCCAAATAAATTGAATCTTTGTAAATTCAGCGGACTAAATCCTCGTGGAGATATGAACCTTAGCCCGCCTAAGAAAAATAGCAATAAAAAAATATAAATACAATAAGTATGTAAATTAATATTTGATTTAAAATTAGAATATAAAAACTCTAAAAATAAATGGCAGTAAGTGAATTAAATGAAGATAAACAGGATTAAATATGTGATCTTTTTGAAAATCTTCAGCAAATAGTGAAACTTAAAAATAAAGATATACGAATTTCTTGATAAGTTAGTTAGAAAATATTCAGGAAAGGTAGTAAATAAAGGAAAAGTCTATTAATCCCACTATTAATTTTGCTTACTTTACCAAGTGTTGTAAATAGCTCCCAATTAAATAATCAGAGAGAACTCATAAACACCTCAGAAAGCACTAGAGAATCAATCGAGTTGGCAAAATACCTAAGGATAATGGTGTAATAAATATTCAGCATATTTGTGTCCTAATTGCCTTTATCAAAGTGAATTATTTGGTAAGCAAGCTTATAGAGAACTTAATGTAGTTGAATGTGCAGGATGGCATAAACAGTCAAACTAAATTATGCATTGATAAAAAAATTAAAGGGTTTCCCACATGGGAATTAAATGGAAAAATAATTTTAGGTGTACTTTCACTAAAAGAGTTATCAAAGTTCACTGGATTTAAGAATTAAGGAAAATGTAATATGATTAATGACTAGAAATTAAAGGTTATTTCTTGAGTACCTTTCATACATCCTCCAGCTGGATAGTTAATTACTTTTTTTGATATTAATCCAATACTTATAGCAACTATTCCAATACCAAATAAAGCTTTTGATCTTTTGCTTGAGATTAGATACTTCATTGAGTATTAATGAGTCTTTAAATATTAGGGATTATTAAACTATAACGTGGTTTTTTTATTTAAAAAAATAACAAGTAACCCTAAATCTATAATTTTTTAAAATAAGTTTTAGATATTAGATATCTTGAAAATCCTTAATCAATAAATGCTAATATTTTTTTCAGTATTTTTAGCCTCTATTTGACAGTCTTTTTATAATTAAAATGAGATTATTTTTTTTTTATGAAAAATAAAGAATTTAATGTGACTCAAGGTATGGCTTTGTTACTTTTGAAGCCATTAAATTTACCCGCTAACTACGTTCTAAATCTCATAATTTATATAACTAATCCTAGTAACAATATTGGATACTAATAGTCTTCCCAAACTGGTTTGGTTCTCCTCCAACCTTGAGCGATTAACTTTCTCCATTCATCTCTAGCTTTATCAACTTTAAGTTCTTTTCTGTTTGTCATAAGAGGTGGTTCTTTTCCTAAAACACCAAGAATTCTTCCAGAGTCAATAAACATATATTCAAAAAATTTATCTTTATTTTGATTATTCTTAGAAAACCTTTTAACCCTTGAACGATTCGAATTTATAAGCCAAAAATTTTCTTTCAATCTTACTTTTTTTATATTTTCTCAATTGGAGCCATTGTTAATCCTTTGCTGAATAGTTGCTCATGATATAGCTCTGCCTGTTCAAGATTACCTCTCCGTACCTCTGCAGTTCCTGTCTTGTCAACTTTGATAGTTAGATCCAATGCCCTTTGTTCACTCATGCTTGGGATTATTGTTAGAAGACAATTTGCGACATGCTGAAAAGTATTAAAATTGTCATCAAGAACTATAACTCTTGCCTCTTGATATTTTGCTTTAGATTTTTTTGGATCTAAGACAGTGCTTAGTGAATTTAACATAATTTTCTTTAAAAATTTAATTAAATTAAAATTTCACCTAGGTTCTTCAATTGAAAAGTATTGAAAATGTCTCGAGCGTGACTTGAACACGCGACCTGCGGGCTATGAATCCGCCGCTCTAACCAGCTGAGCTACCGAGACATGAGAATATTGTAAGGCATTGGTTGTACTTAAATACCATTTTAAAAATTTATTTGTTTGTGGGCCTCGTATATAGCAATTCCGCATGCTACAGAAAGGTTTAGACTTCTAACACCTTTTTGATCATTGTTTCCAGTCTGTATATTCGGCATAAATATTGATATTAAAAAGTCGCTTTTATCAATAATGGAATCGGGTAATCCTGAATCTTCTCTCCCAAATAGCAAAATATCATCTTGCTTAAATTTAAAATCCTTCAAATATAATCCATTTTTTTTACTAAATGAAATTATTCTTTTTGTTGATTTTGACGATAAAAATTTTTCAAAATTCTCATATTGATTAACAATAACTAGAGGCCAATAATCTAACCCCGCTCTTTTTAAATATTTATCTTCTAGCTTAAAACCCAAGGGCTCTATGAGATTTAAGGGTATATTAAAGGCAGCACATGATCTAGCAATATTACCAGTATTTTGTGGGATTCTAGGTTCAAAAAGAGCGACTTCCATTTTTAAGTAGGTATTTCAATACTTATTTCATCTATTTTGATTGCTCTTCCATTTATAGCCAGCCAATTATCTTTTGATATTTTGGTTATTCTCTTCTGAAGTTCGCCGATTCTTTCAATATATGTATTACCAATTTTATATTCAGAGACCAAACTCCAACCTACTTGTTCTCCAACAATAATTGTTTTGCTTTTTCTTTTCATCAAGAGACTTATAAGTGAATTCATTTTTGTTGACCATTCATTTTGTTCCTTACCAATACTTTTCATAACGAATCCGCCAATAGAATCTATTAATAATGGACCTTCTTCTTTCCTTAATGTATTTAATAGATCTGTCGTTTCTATTAGTTTCCAATCTTTTGGCCTTCTTTTTCGATGTAAATTAATTTTATCTTGCCATTCTTTATCATCCAAATTGTTTTCAGATAAGGCAACATATGATAATTTTTTTACCTCCTTTGCAAGATGCTCCGCGAATTCACTTTTGCCACTCTTTGTCCCCCCTGTAATAAAAACTATATAAGATGAATATTCACAAATACTTAAATCCTTGGAATTCATAAATTCTCTATTATTTAGAGAAATACCACCATGTTGCTAAAGGAATAATTGTGGCAGCAATTAACAAACCTATAACTATATACGTAGCAGTTGAACTCTCAGTATCTTTTGATCTCATAGTGTTAAAATTTGGATCCACTACAGGGTTGTCGATAGATGAGGGCTGACTTTTTTCGTAATTTATAACAGTTTTCTGTTGAGTAATACCAAAATATTTAT
The DNA here is from genome assembly GCA_902615165.1 of uncultured Prochlorococcus sp. The sequence goes on along the minus strand of CACMNZ010000008.1, from coordinate 27,282 downwards.
TTACACTATTAATTTCATTTGCGTATGTAGTCGAAGGAATAAGAATAAAAATAAAGCCAGTAAAGATAAGGGAAAGTATATATTTATTGATGATTTGGTTCATTTTAGGAAGTTTTGATTAATTATATATTAAAAACCATATGTTTGAGTAATTTTAAATGCACTAAACAATATAATATTTGCATAATTTAATTAGAAATAACATATTTAAAATATGGGATTCAATGGTAAATCATTAATATCAGTCGGTGTAATACTTTTTATTTTTCAGATAGCAAATTTCATTTCAATAGAAACAATCACTCCTGAGCTTGAAAGAGCACAAGTGTTAGCTGCAATAGCTTCGTTAATTATTATTTTGATAGGATTTTTATTTAAACAATTCCAATCCGTAGCTGGTGATAAAGCTGTTTTAAAAGGAGAAAATAAATTTCTCTTCGATAGAAACATGCCAGATGCTGTTATTGATGAACTTGCATGGGGTTCTGAAGCGATATTAACTTCTACAGCAGCAGCAACAATATTAATCCACAATGATGGTGTAAATATATTAAAAAGAGGTATCACTTCAAGTAATGATTTTAAACCTGGGGAAACTTGTCTGAGATCCATAAAAGATATGAAATTAATATCATTAGCTAATACAAAATTTTATCCTGGAAGAGATGAATTTCTTAATTTTTGTGCTGATATTCCATCTATCTTAGTTGTACCTATAAATAATAAGGCTTTCATATTGATAGGAGGTTGGAGCACTAAATGTTTTACTAAGTCCGATGAAAAATGGATAAATAACTGGTCGAAAAAAATTAATAATATTTTTTCAAAAAATAACATTTAAAAATAAATTATTGATTTAACTCTTTTATCTTTTGCTTTAAAACTTAATGATTCAGTGTTTAAATCATAGTAAGCGTTTTCGGAATTTGTTTCATATCTGTTCTCGTTATTTTCATCCTTTATTAAATATTTTACTGGATTAAAAAATTCAATTATTTCATTTGAGCCCATTATGGCTTTTGATGAGTTTAATATGATATTTTCATTTTCAAATCTTACATTTCCTTCTAAAAGATATTTAGTCTCTTCTATATTCCAAATAAAATTATCAGCATACAAAAAATCCTCATCTTGCTCAAGTGTTTTAAATTTAACATTCCCATTTAATTGAAGAAGTTTGTTGTTATCTGATAATGTAGATTCTTTTGAACTTATAATGTATTTAGTTTCTTCACCTTCAAAAATATTTATTATGGGTTTTTTTAATTCAAATTTTAATTCTAAATTGTTATAACTTGAATTTGAACTTTTAATAGAATATAAAATATTTCCCTTTTTAGAGAAAATATCCATATTTAGACTTTCTATTTTTTGTAAGACTTTATTTTTATCAATTTTATTTGGAGCACAACCAAGCAAGAGAATTGATAGGCAAATTATTAATCTATATTTGTTGGTCATACTCAAGCTTATTTATAATTGGAGTGGGTTTAGGGAGATTAGAGTTACTAACTAATAATCCCCAAATTAATTGTTGTTTCCAAGGAATTTCTTCTTTGTATATGGAACCAAGTTGTTCATTAATTTTTGAAGATAATTCAGGCAATAAAGGTAGTAACAATAATCCTATTATTCGGGTACTTTCTAAAACGTTATAAATAATTTCTTTAACTAGAGGTAGATTATTTTTCTCTTTTATTAGAATCCATGGCTGATTATCATTCAAATATAAATTTGTGTTAATTGCTAGGTTAAGCACTTCATTAGCTGCTAGATCTAATTTGTAGATATCAAAGTTATAAATATATTTTTCAACTGCAATTTTGGCAGAATTCTCTAATTTATTTTTACTTAAAATGTTTTCATTTTTTGGCACTTTATTATCAAACCATTTTCTAGACATAGATGATGTTCTGTTTAATAAATTACCAATTGTATTAGCTAAGTCATTATTGATAATGTCAACAAATCTTTTATCTTGAAAATCTCCATCATTTCCTAATGATATGTCTTTAATGAGATACCACCTTACAGGATCATTCCCATATTTTGAAAGTAATAAATCAGGATCGAGTACATTCCCTAAGCTTTTACCCATTTTTTGACCTTCTCTTGTAAGAAACCCATGCCCAAAAACTTTTTTTGGAACATTCATTTTGGCAGAAATGAGCATTGCAGGCCAATATACAGCATGAAATCTCAGTATATCTTTACCAATTAAATGAACATCAGCTGGCCATCCTTCACTAATTGATTTTTCCAATGAATGTTCTGTCGCATCAGAACTAATTGCACTTACATATCCAAGTAAGGCATCAAACCATACATAAAAGGTATGTTTATCGTAACCAGGGACTGGAATTCCCCATGAGACATTTGTTCTAGAAATTGAAAAATCCTTTAAACCTCTGGAAACAAAATTTATAATTTCATTCTTTCTTTCTATTGGCTCTATAAATGAAGGTTCGTTAATTATTCTCTCAATTTCTTTTTGATATTTCGAAAGCCTAAAAAAGAGATTCTCTTCATTTTTCCATTCTAGATTTTTTTGATGTATAGGACACTTGAACGTTGATGAATTTTCTGGATTATCTTTAAATTCTTCGCAACCGACACAATACCAGCCTTTTTGAACGCCCATATAGATATCATCAGATGCTTTAACTCTTTCATAAAATTCATTAACAACAAATTCATGATTTTTTGAACTTGTCCTTATAAATTTATCAAAGGATATATTCCAATTTTTCCAATTTATTTTAAAGATTTCTGAGATTTCATCACAATGTGATTTTGGTTCAATACCCTTTTCATTAGCTGTTCTTTGAATTTTTAAGCCATGTTCATCAACACCCGTAATAAAAATGACATCTTCATCTATAAGCCTTTTATACCTAGCTATTGAGTCACAAATTATTGTTGTATATACGCTTCCTAAATGAGGTTTATCATTAACATAGTATAAAGGTGTAGTAATGACAAAAGTCATAAATCTTTTTTATTAATACTAACAAAAATTTTTAAACTAATAACCACCAAATTTATTTTTTATATTTTTAATAAATAAACTCTAAAAGAGCACTATCGTTTTTACAATATTTAACTTTATATATTTTATTACTATATATTTCTATTGATACAAAAAGAGTAATAAGTATTTCTAGTGAATAATCTGAAAAATAAACTAAAGCAATATTTCTTTTATGATTAATCCACTTAACAAATATTATTTTATAAAAAGGCTTTTTTTCATTATTAAAAAATAATGTTAAATATTTATATTTATCATTTTTGAGAATATTATTATTCTCTATTTGTTTATTCTTTGAATAATCAATAATCTTAGAGACTGAATCTATACTTAGATGTTCGAAGTTATTAATTTTATTATATACTTGTCTTTGAATAATTAAATCAAGATATCTCCTTAGTGGTGAAGTGCATTGTACATACATTTTAAGACCTAATGATTCATGTATTCCGGGTTTAATTGTAATGTAACTTTTTCCTATATATTGTTTAAGAATTATATATTTAATTTCACTATCATTATATCTATTAAGTATTTCAGATGGATTACAATTTGATTTCTGAATCCTAAAAGCAGCTGCTAAATTATATTTATTAATAAATAAACTTGTTACATAACCCATTAATATCATTGATTCCGCAACTATAATTTGTGATATTGTTTTCTCTAATTTATTTAGTATAACTTTATCTCTATATAATTTAATTTTACTATTAGGACTTTCAAAAATAATTGCTCCTTGCTTTTTTCTAAATTTAATACTTTTTTCTAATAAATTTTTAATCTCAATTAATTCTATTTCTTCTTTAGGTTCTAATTCTAATATTTCATTTGCATCTTCATATGTTAATTGATATTTTGGTTTTATTATTGCTTCAGTTATTTCATAGTTATTTATTGATCCATCATCATTGAATTTTATTCCGGCACTAATAGTTTCTGAAACTTTATTATGAGCTAGATTTGCCTTTTCAAGGATATCTTTCGGTAGCATTGGGACATATTGATCAATTAAATATAAACTGCTATTTCTCCTTCTTGCCTCTAAATCAATATTAGAGTCATGCGAAAAGAGTTTGCAGGGGTTGGTAATGTGTATCCACAAAATTTTTATATTTCCTTTTTTTATTTCAAAAGAAATAGCGTCATCTACCTCATGTGGGTCATCAGAGTCAATAATATATGTTTTTAAATAAGTTAAATCTTTCAAATATCTGAGATATTAATTATAGTTCCTACTATATTTAATATGAAATTATCCTTCAGGATTTACAAAGGGTAAAAGAGCTACAATTCTGGCTCTTTTTACAGCTAATGTAAGATCTCTTTGTTGCTTTGAGGTTAAACCAGTCATCCTTCTTGGTAGGATTTTACCCCTCTCAGTTATAAATTTTTTTAGTAGTTCTACATCCTTATAGTCAATAGGATCACCGGGTTTTATAGGGGATAATTGTTTTTTAAAAATTGAATTAGGCATGATTTAATTTGATTTGATTACTTAATTTCTTTGTGAATTGTCATTCTGTTTAAATGTGGATTAAACTTTTTTAGTTCTAATCTATCGGTTGTATTTCTACGATTCTTTTCAGTAGTATATCTTGAGACACCATTTGATCTCTTAGGATCTGTGCTTGTCCTAGCTTCAGTACATTCCAGGGTCACTACAACTCTTGTCCCTTTTTTAGCCATTTTAATTGATATTTTATTGTATAATTTTCTATTGTACATCTTCAACAAACTTTTTTGAAGATATACTCATTTCTTTTATCATCATTGATTAAAAAATATATATGAAAGTTTCTCAAAATTGGTTGAAAAATATAGTAGAAATTACTTCTACTCCTGAAGATCTCTCTGAGAAATTGTCTATAGGTGGATTTGAGGTTGAATCATTAGAAGATTGTTCAAAAAATGTAAATGGTGTTGTTTTAGGTAAGGTAATATCCGTTTTAAAACACGAAGGATCTGACAAACTTTCAATTTGCCAAGTTGATATTGGTAGTTCAAATAATTTACAAATTATCTGTGGTGCGCGCAATATTAAACCAAATATTTATGTTTATATTGCTACTGTCGGCGCGAAATTAAATGCAGTTGATTTAACTATTAAAAGAAGTGAAATTAGAGGTGTTATGAGTGAAGGAATGATATGTTCACTGCAGGAATTGGGTTTAGAGGACTCTAGCGAAGGTATAGAGATCATTGATGAGGATTTGGCCCTAAAACATGAATTGGGCACACCAGGGTCTGACTTGCTTCAATTAAATGATTTTATATATGATTTAGCCATCACAGCTAATAGACCTGATGGAATGTCTGTTATAGGTATAGCACGTGAAATTTCTGCCCTTTTAGAATCCACCTTAAATTTTCCAGAATTAAACAATAAATACAATATTCATTTACTTAAGGGAATTAAACTTTGTCCAGAGGCTATTGAATCTAATTGCATTTATACAATAAGCTGCATTGATGGAGTAAATGGAGAGAAATTATCCCCAAATTGGCTTAAAGACCGTATAGAAAAATCAGGTATTAAATCTATTAATCTCCTAGTTGATTTGACAAATTATATTCTTTTAGAACAAGGTCAACCTTTGCATGCGTTTGATAAAGATAAATTGTCAAACTTAATTGGTAAGGAAGTTTCTCCAGAGGATTTCTCTGTAAGAAAAGGCAAGGATAACGAAAGCCTTATTTGCTTAGATGGTAAAGAATATGACTTAAATGACAATATCACAGTTATTACTTGTTGTGATAAGCCGGTAGCTATTGCAGGAGTTATAGGCGGTTTAGAGACTTCTGTAAGTAATACTACATCATCAATTTACCTTGAAGGCGCTGTTTTTAATCCAGTTACTATAAGAAAATCTTCCAAGGCGGTTGGCATAAGAACAGAATCTAGCAGCAGGTATGAAAAAGGTATTTCATCAAAAAATACAATAAGTGCAGTAACAAGGGCAATTAACCTATTAGAAGAATATTTTTCTATTAATTCACCAATCATCAATACTTCAAATTTAATAAGTAATGAAGATATATTTATTAAACTACGGAGAAATCGTATACATAAAATTCTTGGTCCATTAATAATTAACGATAAATTTGAAAAAAGAAATTTATCTGATAATGAAATAGTTGATAAATTAACCCTCATAGGTTGTACTCTAAAAAATAAAGAATATGGCTGGGATGTAGTAGTAATTCCTAATAGATCACATGATTTAACAAGAGAAATAGATTTAATTGAAGAAATAGCTAGATTAATAGGGTATGACAGATTCGACTTAAAACTTCCTAATCCAATTAAGCCTGGAAAATTGTCATCAGAACAGTTGGCATTGAGAAAAGTAAAAAATGGTTTTATAGAAAATGGTTTTAACGAGGTACTAAGCTACTCTCTTGTTCCTGAAGATGATGAAAAACTTATAAAGATTTCTAATCCTTTGTTATTAGAAACAAGCTGTCTTAGAGATAATATCTGGAAAGAACATTTGGAGATAGTGAACCGTAATATAAATGCTGGACAGACAAGTTGTTATATATTTGAAATTGGAAATGTTTTTCAAAAGAAAACTGAGATCATTCAAGAAGAAGTTCTGAATGGTGCGATTTATGGAAATAAACAATTTGGAAAATGGATAAATTCAAGTAAGGATAACGAACTTAATTATTTCCAGGCCAGAGGAAAGTTAAAGGAGGCTTTATCATCTTTGAACATAAAAGTTGATGACAAACCTACTGATTCAATTGATTTTCTTCATCCAGGAAGAACAGCGAAATTAGTTATTGAAGGGAAAGATGCAGGTTATTTTGGTGAAATACATCCCAAACTAATATTAGAAAAGAAGTCATTAAAAAAAGTTTATTTATTTAAAATAAATGTCTCAAACCTCTTGGGAGCTAGTACAAGAAAAAATAAATGGATTCCAATATATAAGAAATACCCAATTGTACCGAAAATGGAAAGGGATATAAATTTTGTTTTCAGTAAGAAATTTTTGATTAGCGAAATAACATCACAAATAAGAAAATCAGGAAAAAATCTCTTAGAGGATGTAAATTTACTCGATGTTTTTGAAGATACCAAATTTGGAGATGACCATATAAGTTATACATTTAGATTGTCTTATAGAGAAAAAGATAAAACATTGCTGGACTCGGATATTACATCAATACATTCAAATATTATTTCTAATGTTGAAAAATGTTTTAATACTAAATTGAGGGATTAATTGTATTGTAAATCTTATATGAGACTATAGACTAGTCTATATATAAATCTTATATAAGATAGATAATAATCCTATAAAAGTAATTAATGTTGTATGATAATGATCATGATCAATCTACTGTCTCTACTTTTATCTTCAGTGCTGTGGGTACAAGTCCCTCAATGGTCTGATGATTGGTCAAAATGTGCTGTTGACATACCTGATGCATCATGTCACTGGTATATAACTGCACCAGATAATACTTTTGGCGAAGGTTTTGATTGGGCTAGCGCCCCTTGGTTTGATGCTAATGGATTAAGTGATATTCCTAGTATTGATAAAAAAACTGCCATTGAAAAGCTTCAATCTAAGTAGTACTGTCTTTAAGGCAGTACATGAAGACATAAAGTCCAAATATAGTAAGACTTTTAAGTCATTGTTAATATCCTGGACATTGAAAGGACATGGTTTATTGATTTATTATTCAATTATTAATTATTTCTAGGCAATAAACAGTTTGGGTATGATTTATCTAAAATGATCAATTAATCTATCTTACTTATCTATTATGAGACTATATAATAGACTTATAATAAGTCTATCATGAGATGTTCTATACATCTAAATTTTCATTAAAATTTATTTACATTTCATTTATGCAAAATTATTGTCTTTATAAATTTGAATAAAAATAATTTATTAAAATTAGAAATTATTGAACTTAACATTTATCTTATATAAGACTATTAATAAGACTTATAAATAGTCTCATATAAGAATTAGTATACTATCTTCTATATAAATTTTTTAGCAATTGATACGCTTCATTTAATTTTCTCATTTGATCCGTTGATCCTCCAGCATCTGGATGCGTCTCTAAGGCTATTGATTTATAGGCATCCCTAATTTTGCGGAAAGTATGAGCAGATCCTGCGGATGTTGATAAATTCAATAATTTAAGTGCTCCATGTACTGTCATTGTTGAGTCCAATGTTTCAAATGAATTTGATCTATTATTTCGCTTAAATCTACTTACAAACCTTCTCATAAGTGTTGGTATTCTATTTATCAGGTCTGATGTAGCAAAAGGGTCTTCTAAAACGCCAATCATTAATAAAACAATTTCAAGGGATGGATTTTTCTTTATCCAAAATGGGCATAATTCTGACATTAATTTATTGGCTGCACTCCAAGTAAAGGGTAGATTTTCAGTTCCATCAAGATTTGGCCATATATCCCTTTCAAACCAATCTATCGAAGCTTCTACTACATGATCATTAGGAACTGATCCATATAAGTTTTTCCAATGACTAATTAACTCAATTCGACATTTTATTAATTCAGTTTCTTTAATTGTATTAATTTGAATATCATTGATATTCTCCTTTAATTTTTCACTATTAATACTTCTTCTAAGATTCTTTACTTTTTTTTCAACAAAATTCGGAAGGTTTATGTTTGATTTGGCTTTTTCTTTATATTGATTGTTATTTGTAAATCTTTTATTCAAAGATATCTCATTAACTTCTTTTTTTACGTCTGATTTAATTAATACCAATGCAGTATCTTCATCAATATTTAAATTTTCTTTATTATTATTCTCGTTAAAGTCTATTTCTTGCTGTTGGTTCTTAGGTAGTAAATCATCTTCTTGAAGAAGTTCTTTAAGTATCTTCTCTATTACAGGTCCTCTTGCTCTAAATCCCCACTCTTTTCGTAATTGATCTAACCTGGAAATTAGTTCCTCAGGTAAATCGATTGAAATTCTTTTTGTATTTGAATTTTCAGGAATATTCAATAATATTTTCTTGAATAGTATGAATTTATTTAATTTTATTCAAAAAAAATTGAAAGTCCATACGGAATATTGTTTTTAAATTAAAACCAATTTATTTTTATGTCACAAGTCAATTAAGTGTCTTTTTATAATAAAAATAAAAATGTTTAATTGCTATTTCAAGTCATCTAAAGAAAAAAAGAGTTTTTATCAACATAAGAAATTAGAAATGCTCAATTATATTAAGGATTCACTTGAACGTAAAATTGCCTCAGTAACAGCATCTATAGAAGTTCTAGAAGGCCAAATAAGCAGGGATAAGGAAGTTGAAGTAACTAACTAGTAATCAAATAAAGCTTTCTAGAAGCTTTTCAGGGCCAAATTTCTTTAAATAATTAATATTTGAATTTTCAGTTACTAATATATATCCTGCAAATCCTAAACCGTTAATACTGAAACCATGAATATGATCATTTTTTCTTTTTATAATAGCGATCCATTTATTAGTTATTAAAATATTGTAAGGATATATCGGTTTCTTTTCACTAATAGGGTCCCCTAGTCCTAATTTTTTGCATAATTCTAAGTAGAATTCAAAAAGACATGATGGATTTTCTAAAAAATTAAATTTAGATACAATAATATTTTTCTTAAGCTTACTATCTAGATCTTGATATGAGTTCATCTCTAAAAACCACTTTTCTCTAGGGCATGAAATCTCACCTTTAGATCTACGCAGAAGTTGAAAATGCCTGTGAGGTTGACTTGCTCCCGCAATTGGAGAACTATTGAAAAACCATAATCCACTAGTATCTTTATTAACTTGTTGGATCGCTCTCCAATCTTTAATATCTAACCATCCATTTTGAGGTTTCCATTCATTTGTAATAAGTAAAATATGACCTTTTTGTACAGGATACTTATTTAATATTAGTTGATGATTATCACCAATTTTATCAATTTCTAGTATCTTTTCCCAAGGACAAAATGGATTTTGCTTAGGACCATAAATTTTTTTTTTATAAAATTTTGAAGTATCGAGTTTCCTAATTATGAAGTCGTCTTTTTCATATAAATCTCTTGTAATAATATCAGTTTTGAGAGGATATAATGATTCATCATCAATTGATAATCGAGTTTGTTCTAGTGCTTTTTTCCAATATATTTCTAAACTCATTTAAAAAAATTTATCATTATTATTTTAAAAAAAAAAATAAACTTGTAATTACTTTTTATTAAATTGATATTCTTTCAATTTTTCCAGAGGTACTGATTCTAAGACTACAATATTCGTTGATTCTAATATGACTTTTGGTGCAAGACCGTCTAATAATGCTTGCTTCCACCTATCAAGACAAATACACCAATGATCACCATCCTTTAGTCCTGGGAAGGAATAAATAGGCATGGGAGTTATTAAATCATTACCTTGTGATTTACTATATTTCAGGAAATTATCATCCATTACACAACATATGGAATGATTCCCTCCATCATTTTTGTCATAGTTGCAAAATCCATCCCTGAACCACCCTGTCATAGGTGCGCAACCACAAATTACAATTTTTTCTCCAAGGACATTTAACTGATTTAGATTATTTATGGTCATAAATTTTTTTAATAATAATAAAACACCAACATTTCTTTAAAAAAGGTTGACGAGTATGGGGGGTAAGGAGGTAATAATTCTAATAAGGTTTTTTTCATTATGGATTGGGACTTTACTGAAAACATAGCATTTAAAGCTCTTTATGAAGCTTTTAAGGATAGTGATGAAACTTCTGCATTAGAATTTTTATCTAGTGATGGTGCTTCATATTACCTTGAGTTAACACAGGATGCCGCGGGTGAGGGACTTGATCTGGGTAATAATGAAACGATGGAAGAACTACAGGAAGAAATTATTGAATATTTAGAAAACAACTAAAAATTTAGCTTAAGCGCTGAAATATTTAGCTTTTGAGTGTAGTGAAATGATAGCTGTAGTACTTTGTTCTGGATGAAGTTGTTCAGATTCATCCATAGTCAAGTTTATTCTTTTTGAATCCAACAATGATAATTGTATGTTTGAATCAGATACTTTTGGACATGCAGGATAACCAAAAGAATATCTAGCTCCTCTATATTTTTGAGCTAGTATTTCTATATTTTTGTCTGGTTCTTCAGACCTAAAACCACATTCAATACGAATTAATGCATGGACATACTCAGCTAGAGCTTCTGCTAATTGAACTGTAAGTCCATGGAATAACAAATAATCACTATATTTATCCTCTTTAAATAATTTTTGAGAATATTCACTAGCAATACCGCCCATGGTTACTGCCTGCATAGGAAATATATCTATCGGTTTATCATTTTTCAAATCACAATAAAAATCAGCTATGCATAAATTATTACCAGATTTTTGTCTTGGAAAATTAAATTGGGAAATTTTATTTAATGATTTCTCATCAAATAAGAAAATACTATTATCTTTTCTCCCGCATCTGAAATATCCATAAACTGCTTTGGGTGATATAAGTTTTTTCTCTATAATTATCTCTAACCATTTATCTAACAATGGTTTAGCATATGAATCTAAATAGTTATTGTATTCATCTACGCTTTGGTTTTTTCCTTTTTTTATCTGCCATTGTCCGCTAAATAAAGCTTTTGTATCTAAATAAAATATTAACTTATTTAAATCTATATCAACATCGTTCAAGACTTTCGTTCCCAAGAAAGGGGCTTGAATTGGATCTTCTTCATTTATAAATTTAGATCTTATAAAATTTTCTTTTAAATTTAATTTTGAACTCTCGGTATGTATGGATATTGATTTTTTAACAGCTTGAGAGTTGGTTTTTGATGAGGCTAAATTAATATTTATACCCTCATTGTTAATGAAACCCTCTGTATTTGACCAATTACCCTTTTTCTTATTATCCATATATTCATTCATAAATTTAAGATCAGTGAACGCATCTTTTCCGTACAATATTTTCCCTTTATATATTTTGCTGCAGTCCTCATTTACAAATTTTGGGGTTAAGGCTGCGCCTCCTAATATTACTGGTACACTAATATTTTCATTGTTAAAAGCCTCTAAATTATCTTTCATAAAAGCTGTTGATTTAACAAGTAATCCGCTCATAGCGATGCAATCTGCATTGTGCTTTTTTTGTGCATCTATTATTGCTGAAACATCTTGCTTTATTCCTAGATTTATTACGTCATAACCATTATTTGTCAGTATTATATCTACCAAATTTTTTCCAATATCATGTACATCGCCTTTGACAGTTGCAATTAAGAGTTTTCCATTTGATATGTTTTCATCTACAGTTTCCATATATGGTTCTAAAATTGAAACAGCAAATTTCATTGTTTCAGCGGATTGGAGTACAAATGGTAATTGCATTTGACCTGAGCCAAATAAATCTCCTACAACTTTCATCCCATCTAGTAAAAAGGTATTAATTATTTCAAGAGGTTTATATTTTTTTAACGCTTTATTTAATTGATCCTCTAATCCTATTTTTTCTCCATCAATAATATGATTTTTCAGACTTTCTTCAAGAGTTAGGTTTTTATTTTCTGAAGATGCTTTTTTGAAATCTTGAATAGATAAATCTTGAAAAGCCTTTGTTAATTCTACTAATGGATCATAAATACAAATATCATCTTCAAATTCTCTTTTATCATAAATCAAATCTAAGCAAAGCTTTTTAGTTTCTTCAGAAATTTTTGATAATGGCAGAATTTTATTTGGTGCGATGATAGCAGAATCTAATCCTGCTTTAATGCATTCATCTAAAAATATTGAATTTAGATTAATTCTTGATAATGGTGAAAGACCAAAACTAATGTTTGATATCCCAAGTATGATATGAATATCTGGGAAATTTTCACGAATTTTTAATATAGCACTAATAGTTTCTTTAGCGTTTAATCTATCTTCTTCTATCCCTGTAGATATTGGCAGAGCTAATGGATCAAAAAATAGCTCATAATCTGACAAACCACATTCTCTTGTTCTATTAATCGCTCGTTTGACAATCTTATATTTTTTTTCTGAATTCCTTGCCATTCCATCTTCATCAATTGTTCCGACAACAAGACCTGAACCATACCCTAAGGCTAAATTTAGAACTTGATCAAACCTTTCATTGCCATCTTCGTAATTGGTTGAATTAATAATACATTTACCACCAGCTGACTTTAATCCACTTTCCATTTTGTCAGCATCTGTAGAGTCAATCATTAATGGTAAATTTATATTGGTAACTAGTCTTGAAGTTATTTCTTTCATATCTTTCACTCCGTTTCTGCCTACATAATCGACATTTACATCAAGAACGTGAGCATTTTCTTTTTGTTGTTGCTTGGCAATTGCAACTAAGCCATCCCAATCGTCGTTATTTAATAACTCCCTTACCTTTTTCGATCCACTCGCATTTAATCTCTCTCCTACTATCAAAATTGAATTGTCTTGTTTATATGGCACAGAGTTATATATTGATGAGGCAGATGGAATAAAACCGCTTGAACTTTTCTTACCATTATTGTTAGTCCTTTCATTATCAATAATTTCATCGATTATTGAAGACAGGTATTTTATATGTTCAGGTGTTGTCCCACAACATCCACCTATTAATTGAACATTAAAGTCATATATAAAATTCATTAACTGCATCTTTAATTCTATTGGCTTTAATCTATAGTGAGCTACACCACCAATATTTTCAGGAAGACCTGCATTGGGAATACAGCTTATAGCGAAGGGAGAATTTTCAGACAAATATTTAATATGTTCCTTCATTTGCTCAGGACCAGTTGCACAATTAAGTCCAAGGATATCTATATTAAATGGTTCTAAAATTGTTAATGCAGAAGAAATATCAGATCCAACGAGCATAGTACCTGTTGTTTCCATTGTTATAGATACCATTAAAGGTATATCAATATTTTTACTTTCAAGAATTTCTTTTGATGCTAATAAGGCAGATTTAATTTGTAAAACATCCTGACAAGTTTCAATCAAAAGAAGATCAACTCCTCCATCTATAAGACCATAAATTTGTTCTTTATATGATTGCTTTAATTCATCAAAATCTATATGTCCTAAGGTGGGTAATTTAGTTGTTGGCCCAATTGAACCTGCTACAAACCTTGGTTTATCAACTGATGAGTATTTGGCAGCAGCTTTTTTTGCTATAAATGCCGCATTTTTATTTATCTCATAAGCCTTATCCGCAATATCATATTCATCAAGAACTATTGATGAGGCTCCAAATGTATTAGTTTCTATAACATGACAACCTGCTTCTAAAAATGAGTTATGAACCTTCTCAACTACCTCTGGCGATGATAAAACAAGGTTTTCATTACATCCCTCTAATTCTTTTCCTCCAAAGTCATCTGCAGTAAGATTTAAGTTCTGAAATGATGTTCCAGTACCTCCGTCAAAAATAATTAATGGTTTTTCATCTTTATTTAGATATCTTCTGAAAGATTCCATTTTTGGGAAAAAATTAATTTATTTTAGCGAAATTCTTGTTACCCAATCATCATAGTCTTGAGAACGACCCTCTGTTATTTCTATAAGCTTACTTTTTAATTTATTCATTATTGGTCTTTCAACATTTAATTCAGTTGATTCAATTTTTTTAACTGGTGTAATTTTTGCTGCTGTACCAGTTAGAAAAACTTCATCTGCTATTAATAATTCTGTTTTATCAACAGGCCTCTCAATTACATTTATTCCAAATGATTTTGCTAATTCAATTACACTAGCTCTAGTAATCCCCTCAAGGATATCTTGATCAACACCAGGAGTGATTAAGTGTCCATTCCTTACAATAAATAAATTCATACCACTAGCTTCGCTTACCTTACCACTTGAATTTAATAGCAGGGCTTCATCAAAACCCGATGAACTAGCTTCTGTTTTGGCTAATGAACTAGTAATATATGCTCCACTTATTTTTCCTCTTAAGGGGAGAGATCTATCTTCTTGTCTTGTCCAACTACTCATTCTACAAGAAACACCATCTGGGGATAGATAATCTCCTAGTTCAATACAATAAATAAAGAAATCTGTTTCAATATTGTGTAACCTTGGCGCTATACCTAAATCGCTTGTATATACAAATGGTCTTATATAAATAGGTTTTTCTGGCTTGTTTCTTTTTATAACTTCTTCTAAGGCTTTAAAAATATATTCTTCAGAAATTTCAGTTAAGAGTAATTTTGCACTTTGAGATAATCTTTTTATATGTTTATCAGTTCTAAATAAAAGGAATTCTTCTTTGTTTGTTGGGTTAGGTATCGCGCGCATTCCTCCAAATGCAGCAGTACCGTAATGTAATGCATGAGTAGCTATTGATATTTTTGCTTCTTTAAATGGAATACATTTACCTTCGAACCAGGCGTATGGAAGAAATTCATGCATATTTAATTTATTTAATTAAGGTAAACTTGTTTTATCCTACTTACGTATTCTAAACCTTATTTATATATAAAAATGCACAGGATATTAAATGTAGCAGGAAATGAAAAGAATAAGGATGATTTAATTGAGCAACCAGCTGCAGATTTTATTTTTATAACAAGTGTCAAGGCTGATTTAAATCTCATATCAAACTTATTGTTAGAAAAAGAATTTGCTTCATTAAAAAATAATATAAGAGCTTTAGAAATTTCTAATTTAAATTCCTCAGCTCAAATAGATAATTATTTATTAAAAACAATAAATTATGCGAAAGTAGTGGTACTTAGAATATTTGGAGATAAAGGTACATGGAACTATGGAATTGAACAACTTTTAAATTGGCAAGCATTTAATAAAAAAAGGAAGTTAGTAATCCTATCAGGTACCATTGATCAGGAAATTTCCTTATGTGAAATAAGTAGTATAGATAAAAATATTGCATTAAATATTTCTAGATTACTAAGATCTGGAGGACTGGATAATTATAGAAAGTTTCTCAATTGTTTAAATTATTTAGTTGTAGATGAAAAATTAATTCCTGATAATTTTTTGAATATTACTTTTTATGCAGATCCATATTTATATGATTGGAAAAATGAAAAAGGCGAAAAGATAGGAATAATATCCTATAAATCACTTTTTTTGGCTAATGAAATTGAAGTAAACGAAAAACTTAACTTGCAATTAAGAAAATGCGGATTATCTCCTAAAACATTTTTTATTTCAACACTAAAAGATCATATTATTCAGAGAAAATTAATAGACATTTTTAAGAAAGAAGATATTAAGCTAATAATTACAACAACTTCATTTTCTTCATCTCAAATCAAAAATAACGATTTAATTGAAAATTCAACAAATATTTTTACTTCTCTTAATATTCCAATTTTACAACTTCTTTCTTCTAATAGATCAAGAAAAAAGTGGTTAAATTCATCTATTGGAATGAATTCATCTGATTTATTAATGCAAATAATTATTCCCGAATTTGATGGAAGAATTACTACCTGTCCTTCCGCATTTAAAGAAATAATTTCTAAGAAAAATACACTATATAGCGAAATAACTAGTTACAAACCTGATCAAGTAGGTATTCAATGGATTTCAAAATTTGCTACAAATTATGTGAAACTTCAGAAACTTAATAATTTTGATAAAAGAATTTGTTTAGTAATAAGTAATTATCCAGTAAAGAATGCAAGAATCGGTAATGGCGTTGGTCTAAATACACCATCTTCAATAATAAATATTCTTAATTGGTTAAAAGAAGAAGGTTATGACCTTGGATCTTGTAATTATCCTCAAGATTCATCGGAATTAATGTCAATGCTTATAAAAACTAGAACTAATGATATTGAATCTCAAAATAATAAACCATTAGATTACTTACCACTTAGTGAATATTTAAAATATTGGAATTATTTAGAACTTGATCCAAAAAATATTATTGTTAGTCGTTGGGGTAAACCTTCTGATGCGATCGATCTAGATAATAAAGGTTTCTCAATAAATGGTATTAGATTTGGAAAAATAACATTATTGATTCAACCTCAACGAGGTTATGACGCTTTCACTGATAGAGATATTCATTCTCCCGATCTTCCACCTCCCCATAGATATTTAGCACAATATTTTTGGATTGAAAAAGTTTTTAATGCAAATGCTATGTGCCATATTGGTAAACATGGGACCGTTGAATGGCTACCTGGTAAATCTATAGGTCTCAGTAATAAATGTTTTCCAAATATTATTTGTCCAGCAATACCAAATATATATCCCTTTATCGTAAATGATCCTGGAGAAGGATCCCAAGCTAAAAGAAGAACTGCTGCAACAATTATTGATCATTTAACCCCTCCTTTGGATAGGTCAGAATTATATGGAAAATATTCAATCTTAGAAAATTATTTAGACGAATATTTTGAAGCAAAATTATTAAATTCTAATCGGATTGAAATAATAGAAAAATCAATTTTTGAATTAATTAAAAAAGATTTTAGCGAATTTACTTTAAAGAATAAAAATAATCAAATAGAAGAAATTGATTCCTTTCTTTGCAAAATTAAAGAATCTCAAATTAGGACAGGTTTGCATATTTTTGGCAATAGGCAGAATGACATTAATGAAATAAATTTATTCTTGTGTATTGCTAGAGTACCAAATGCCAACCGAATTGGTGTTATTCAATATATAGCAAAACATTTAAAACTAGATTTGAATCCTTGGACAAATCAATATGATCAAATGTTAAGTGAAAAGGATAAAAAAATATTATTGACTTTTTCCAACAAAAACATTTTAAACTTTAGAATGGCTATTGATTTTTTAGAACAACAAGCAAAGTATTTAATATATTTGTTTTTTTACAAAAAGAATTCCAATATAAAAAATCTAGAAAAATATAAAAATCAGAAAATAATAGACTATTTCTTTAATGAAAAAAAACACAATAAGTATTTTTTATTATTAAAAGAAGAGATTCTATATCCAATCATTAATTCTTCATATAATGAGAAAATATCATTTATTAATTCATTAAATGGACAATATGTAAAAAGTGGTCCATCTGGAGCCCCTACGAGAGGTAAAACTGAAGCTTTACCCACTGGTAAAAATTTCTTTTCAGTTGATTCGAGAGGACTGCCAACTGAATCTGCATGGAGTGTTGGTTGTCAGTCCGCTTCACAAATACTTGATTTATACAAACAAGATAATGGAGAAGATTTAAAAACTATAGCAATATCTGTATGGGCAACATCCACAATGAGAAATGGAGGTGAAGACATTTGTCAAATACTTTATTTATTAGGAGTACAGCCTATTTGGGATGGGCCTTCAAGAAGAGTAGTTGATCTAGAAATCATTCCTTTATCTGTTCTAGAAAGACCAAGGGTTGATGTTACTTTAAGGATTTCGGGAATGTTTAGAGATTCATTTCCACAGTTAGTTAAATTAACTTCTAAAGCAATAAATCTTATTTCTAATCTTAATGAGGATGATAAATTTAACCCTCTTGCTGGGGCGTCAAGGGATGGCCATTCAATTAATCGTATATTTGGGTCTGCGCCAGGTTCATATGGAGCTGGTCTGCAAGAACTAATTTCAAATTCTAATTGGGAAAATATTGATGATTTTGGAGAATCTTTTCTCAATTGGAGTAAGTGGATTTACAATGATAATCTTGAACCTATAGAGGATAAAAAATCATTAGAAAATGCTCTTAAAAAAGTGCAGTTAGTTGTACATAACCAAGATAATAAGGAACATGATATTTTAGATTCTGACGATTATTATCAGTTTCAGGGAGGATTATCTTCAGCAGTAAAAAAATTGAGCGGTAAATTACCTGAAATGTATCATGGTGATTTATCAAAGTTTGGATTATCTAAAATTTCAAAATTACAAGATGAAATTAATAAAGTTGTTATATCAAGAATACTCAACCCTAAATGGATAAATGGAATGATGGATAATGGTTATAAAGGAGCGTTTGAATTTTCAGCTACACTAGATTACTTATATGCTTTTGATGCTTCTACTGAAGTTGTCTCAGATTGGTGTTATGAGGAGGTTTATAAATCATGGTTATGTGATCTGGATCTTAAGAATTTCTTTCTAGAGAATAATCCATGGGCTTTAAGAGATATTGCACAAAGATTTCTTGAAATTGTCAATAGAAAAATGTGGAATAATTGTTCATCAGATGTCATTGAAAATTTAAAGAACATAATTATTAATACTGATTCAATAATTGAAAAAAACGAATTCTGAATTATCTACCTAATAGCGAAAGTCCGTGACTATCTGTTCCGCATGTTTTTAGCATTGAATATTTATCTGCTAATTTATCTATTTCTGAACATACAAATAAACTAGGGTTCCATACTTCATTAAGTTCATAATCGTACCAAACCTCTATTCCATCAATACCTTGTATTTTGGCCTCTGGAATTAATTTATAAAAGGGAATCCTGTATCTCGCTGGATGTGCAAGAAATGATAAACCACCAGCTAATTTTATTGCTTTAATTACTGATTTAATATTTAAATCATTACCTATTGGAGACTCTCCAAGGATGTAGGGATTTAGGTATTTACTTTTAATGTTTATTCCCAATCCAATTACATGTACTAAACATCCTAGAATCAAACAATTAATTTCTATTCCCGAAATTAATGTAATAGAGTCTTTAGGATAATTTTTGAGTATATTATTTTTTTTTATATATTCATGAGCTTTAATTGTATGATGATCGGTTATTGATAAAAATTTCAAGTTATTTTTATAAGCTTGTTCTAAAAGTTCATATGGTTCTAGACTTCCATCACTAAATTTTGTATGACAGTGAAAATTAATATTTTTAGGACAACTATTTTTATTAATATTGGAAGTTAATTTTACTAATTCTTCCCTATTCATTACTTAATGAATTCTCATTTTTCTTTCTAATTTTTGCATATAATTGTATTGATGCAAACATGAAAATAATTAGTCCAACTACGCTCCATGTAGCAACACTAGTTGGAAAATTATTTTTAAAAATAACTAAAAGTACAATTATAAATAATAATAAAGTAGGCAATTCATTTAATAATCTAAGGTTTTTTGCTGAAATAGTTGAAGTACCATCTTGTAATGAATACATTATTTTATAACAATAAGAATGATAAATTACTAATGCTAAAACAAAAGAAATTTTAATTTGCAACCATTTCTCACTTAACCAACTTGGTTGCATAATAACCATGCATATAGCCATACTTAAAGCTAATATCATCCCAGGTGTTGTGATTATATTCGCCAGCCTTTTTTCCATCAAGGTGTATTGTTTATTAAAGGCAATTTTTAATTCTTTATCCATATTTTTAGATTCTTCATGATATATAAAAAGTCTTACTAAATAAAAAAGTCCCGCAAACCAAACGATTACACCCATAATGTGAAGTGATTTAAACCAGAGATATGCTTCAGCTGTCAAATTAATAGATTAATTTTAAAATATATATTTTTAATATAGTTATATTTATCAATATCAAGAAATCTATTTTTCAAAAATTAATTAATATTTATAACTCGTTAAAATATTCATATATATCATTTACTGAATTTTTTCCAAGTCCTTTAACTTTTGATAAATCCTCTTTACTAGCTATTCTTATCGCGTCTATTGATTTAAAATGCTCTAGCAATTCTCTTATTCTTGATGGTCCTAATCCACTGATTTGGGACAATTGAGATCTATTCATTCTCTTAGATCTTTTGTCTCTATGAAAAGATAATGCAAATCTATGTGCTTCATCTCTTACCCTTCTTAATAGAAGAACTCCTTTTTGATTTTCATCAGTATCAAGAGACTTAGTAAAACCTGGAATAAATATTTCTTCATTTTTTTTTGCTAATGAACATATAGTTACTTCTTCCTCAAGATTTAATTCTTTTAATGCTTTAATAGCTGCATTTAACTGTCCTTTTCCTCCATCAATCATTATTAAGTCAGGCCAATCTGATAGAAGTTCATTGTCTAATTTACTATTCGTTTTATCATTTAATATTGAAAAATCACCTCCGCTTTTTTTAAATATTGACCATTTTTTAAACCTTCTATGTATTACTTCATATATCGAAGCAAAATCATCACTATGTCCTACAAAAACGTTTGGATCTTTAATTTTATATTTCCTATAATGATGTTTAGAAGGAATCCCATCAATAAAAACGACTTGTGATGCTACAGGGTCACTACCTTGTATATGACTAATATCATAACCTTCAATTCTTTTAGGTTGTTCGCTTAATTCAAGTATTTGAGTAAGATCCTCAATTGATGATTCATTATCTTGTATCCCATTTAATATTCTATCTAATTCCAATTTCGCATTTTTTAAAACCATTTCTACAGTTTCATGTTTTTTATTTCTTTTTGGGATTAAGATTTTTACTTTCTTTTTTCTTAGCTCCGTTAACCAATCCTCTATGGTTTCTTGTTTTGGAAGGTTATATTGAATAAGAATTTCTGATGGTATTTCTACGGCTTCAACATTCATATAATGCTCTTCTAATATCTTTTGTAAAATAAGATTTTCATCTTCATTATTTAATTTTTGACTATAGCCAATTCTCCCAATGAGCTTACCAGATCTCATTTGGAAAATTTGTATACTAGCTACATTTTTTTCTGAAACTATTCCAAAGATATCTCTATTAATTGAAGAATCTGGTATTGATATTTTTTGTGATTCAGTTAATAATTTTAAACCTAAAATTTGATCCCTTATTTTTGCTGCATTCTCATAATCTAAATCATTTGAAAATTGCAGCATTTTTTTTTGTAAAAATATTTCTAAGTCATCATTTCTTCCCTGAAATATCATAGATACTTGTTTCATTATTTTTTTATAATCGTCAGATGATATTACTTCTTGGCAAACACCTGGACATCTTCCTATTGAATAATTCAAACAAGTTCTATCTTTATAGACTGGCCTTGGCCTTTGTCTAAGTGGAAATATTTTTTTAATCGTAAATAATGTTCTCCTTAATAATCCGACATCTACATAAGGTCCATAATATCTATCTAAATTATTTCTATTTCTTCTTCTTCTTGTAATAAATATTCGAGGATATTTTTCACTCCAAGTTATACAAAGATATGGATATTTCTTATCATCCTTTAGAAGAATATTAAAGTATGGTTTGTTTGTTTTTATTAAATTTGACTCTAAATTTAGTGCTTCATATTCGCTATCTGTGACTATAATTTCTATTTCAGTTATTTGACGAACCATCAAACTTAATCTTGGAGTTAAATCTGAAAAATTATTAAAATAGCTACTTACTCTACTGCGTAGTTTTTTAGATTTACCAATATAAAGTAAATTATTATCTATATCTTTAAAAAGATAGCAACCAGATGACTTTGGAATTTCGGATAATCTTGATTTTAGTAACTCTTTATTATTAATTAATTTATATTCAATTTTAAAATTATATTTGTTATTTATTGTTTGTATAGAAGAATTACTCATTTATAAAGATTAACCTCCATAATTCCAGCCTGTTGAAGATAAATTTAGAGAGTCAACATCATTATTCAAATAAGCAGATTTAACTTCACCAACAAAAACTGTATGGTCTCCATGAATAACACTTCCAACAACATTACATTCAACTCCACCAACACTATCAACTAAAATAGGCAA
Source organism: uncultured Prochlorococcus sp. (assembly GCA_902615165.1). Next base: position 4,585 of record CACMNZ010000008.1, on the reverse strand, counting down.
TCCAAGTTCACCTAAATTAAATTCAACAGATTCAAATCTGCCTCCTAATGCTTTTTGAGGTTTAAAAAAAACAGCTGCTAGATCTTTTTGATCACTTTTGAGGACATTTAATGAGAACTTATTGGTAGACTTTATTATTTCATGACTAGAACCTTCTGCTCTAACAGACATTACGACTAATGGAGGAGTGAAGGAACCTTGAGTCACCCAACTAGCAGTAAATCCATTCACTTCATTTTTATCTTCGTCTCTAACTCCACAAATGAATAATCCGTGAGGTATTTTTCTTAATAAGATTTTTTTTGCTTCTAGATTTAATGTCATAATTAATATATCTAATAAACTTATTTTAACTAAATTTCTTATCCGATCATAATAAATTCATGAAAATTCTTTATCCTGGTACATTCGATCCTTTAACAAACGGGCATATTGATTTAATAGAAAGAGCTGAAAAAATATTTGGCAATCTAGTAGTTGCTGTGTTAGAAAATACTTCTAAAACACCAACATTTAATCTTGAAAGAAGAATAATACAATTAAAAAATTCTCTTTCTCATTTACCTAATATTGAAGTTATTTCTTATTCTGGTCTAACTGTTGATTGTGCAAATGATCTAAATGCTAATCTTATTCTTAGAGGCTTAAGAGCAATGAGTGATTTTGAGTATGAACTTCAAATTGCTCATACAAATAAATCTCTTAATAATGATATTGAAACTATATTTTTATCGACAAATACAAATTATAGTTTTCTCAGTAGTTCTTTAGTAAAAGAAGTTGCAAAATTTGGAGGTGAAATTAATCATATGGTACCCCCCTCTGTTGAGAGGGATTTAAAAGAATATTTTAAATAATATTTTTATTAACAAGATTTCAAGTAATAAAGATCACTTAATAATTTAAAAGCTTTTTCTTTATCAATTTTATTAGAATTTTGGATAATGCTTATAATTATTGGCCTTTCATTTTTATATAAAAAGCCAGATAATGCAAAGACATTTGAAAGAGTCCCAGTTTTGCCAAAAAACTTTCCAGACAATTCACTATTTACAAATCTTTTAGCTAATGTCCCTCTTACTCCAGTAATTGAAAATGTTGATTGATAAGCTTTAAAATCATTAAAATATCTCATTTTATCTAAAAACAATACAACTAACCTTGTTGTAATTTTATTTTTTCGAGACAATCCACTAGCATCTGCAAAGTATGCATTAGTTGTTGGGAGGCCTTTATTATCAAGCCATCTTTTCAATTTTATATAGTCATTATCGTTCCATGTATTCGAGGCATTTTTAAAGAGAGATTCAGCTGTAAAATTATGGCTTTCAGAATTTGTTAGAGTTAATAATGAAAGAATTGGAGTTGAATATATTTTATTTATCTCTTTAAGATTTTTTAAATAAAAGGTTTTTTCTAAATCAAAAAAATCTATATATATTTTTGAATTTGGAAATTTATTTTTTAAATAATTTTTAATAAAAAATTTTAATGAATAAATATCATCATATTTATTGTGATTACTTTGTATTGCAAGAGATGTAATTGGAGATCCATATTCGTAAAGTTTATCAGTATTTGTCCAACCATTAGGCCAGTATAATTTTGAATCAATTTCTACAATATTAAAGTTAATAATTTTATTTTCTTTAACGTTTGAAATTAGTTCGATTATATTATCATAATTAAGATCTGGATCGCCCTGACCGACTAAATAATAATCGTTTTTATTTTTAAATAAGGAAGTTTTTAAATTATTATTTAATTTATATTTACTTAACACATAAGCTGATGAGAATAATTTTTGATTAGATGCCGGCAACCTTGGAACATCCTCATTGTAAGAACTTATTATTTCCCCTTTATTATTAATAATTGATACACTAAAAGAATCATCAAGGGTTTGATTCAATAAAGCATCATAAGTAGGACATATTTTGTTTTTAGTAATTATTACCGGGAAATTAAAATAAATACTATTTAAAATAGTTATTTTCTGATTTGCTAGTAAATATCTTATTAAGAAAGGAGATGTTACTAATGCAAGAACAATTAAGAAAAATGAATAAATTTTTTTTATCACATTCAATCTATAAATTTACAAAAATAGATTCATTGTCGGGTTTAATTTCAAATTCTTTTTTAAAAAAAAATCTTTTATTTTCTTCTTTGAAAAGCAACCAGTTATTTGGATAAATATGCATAAGAGCAGCTTTATTTAAAGGCTGCAAAAAATAAATATTTTTCCATGTTTTGACAAAGTTTTTACGTCGCTCTCTAATAACACTTCCTATACCAATATTGGCATCTTCAAATTTTGGATTCAATGAATAATGCGTACCTTGATAATTATCAGACATTGGTTCAAATGAATTGAAATCATATGGCTGAGGTAGTATCGATATCATAAAACTATCATTATTATTTATATTTTTTGATTCATTAAATGATTTAAAAGTAAAAATTTTATCTTTAATATCTGGATAGTCTCTTTGTGCCAAAGCCACAGCGCCTTGATCAGCAAATGTTATAAATACATTATTATTTTTAGACAATATCTTGTAAATAGTAATTCCAATTCTGTTAAACTTCAATCCTTCAAAATTAAATTCTATAGTAAATCTTTTATTTGAATCTAATAAACTTGGAATGATTGCATCCTCCATATTCTTAAGAGATTCATTTAAATCTTTAGGTAATCTGTAATTGGTTTCCATTAAAATTTGTCAATACATTTTTGAATAAGTTCTAAAAATTTATCTATTTCTGACTTATTGTTTATTGAACCTAAAGTAACACGAATATTTGAATATAGTTCATCATCTTTTAAACCAATATTTTTAAGTGTTGAACTAGGTTTCCCAGATGAGCTTGAACAAGCACTTCCACTACTTATGGCTATTTTATTTTCTGACATGAAATTAACAATCTTATAGGCCCTTATAGGCTCAAATAGTTTATTTAATAGAAGAAACGAAATATGATTTGGAAGTCTATGGTTAATACTTCCCGTAATCTTTATATGATTATTATCCTTAATTTTTTTAAAAAAATAATTTTTGAGTTTATTTATATTATTAGAAGGAAATTCAGTTATGCAATCATATAATTTTATTTTTCCTTTAATATTCTTTAATGATTCATACATTCCAGCGATTAATGGCAAAGCTTGTGTACCTTGTCTAATTGAAAATTCCTGAGTAAGTGATATGTCATTATTTTTTAAAATTTGTCTAGACTTTTCTTTTGTTAAAAGAATACCGATACCTTTTGGACCTCCAAATTTATGAGCAGATAAACTTAAAAAATCACATTTAAGATCTTTCCAACTGAATATTCCATTACTTAATATTTGAGTACCATCTAAATGAAACATTATATTTAATTCTTCACATTTGGAACCAATAAATTGGACAGGTTGTATTGTCCCAATTTCACTTTGTCCCCAAATAATTGATACAAGCTTAGTATCATTTTTTAAAGTATTTTCGATATTAGAAATATTTAAAATTCCATCATTATTTACCTTCCATTCGTAAATATCCCAATTTTGTTTTCTTAGTTTGTTAGCACAAATAGTTGTTGCTTGATGTTCAACATTTGAAATAACAACCCTACCATTTTTAAAGTTCTCATAAATATTATTAAATACAATACTTGTCGATTCCGAAGAACCAGATGTAAAAATTATATCTTCTGAATCGGCTTCAAATATATAAGCAATTTTAGATCTAATTTTTTCAAGATATGTAGAGCATTTTATCCCTAGCTCATATGTAGATGAAGGGTTATGCCAATAATTCTTGTAAGTTGAATTAATTATATTTAAAACATTCTCAGATAATGGAGTTGTGGATGCATTATCTAAATAGATAAATTTATTTTCCATTAATTTACTAACATTGATCCTGAGAAAACCTTTTTAGCATTACCGGTCATCATGACTTCACAATCGTCTTTTGACCAATCAATTTTAAGATTACCTCCTGGTAGGGTTACTATGGTTTGTGAATTACAATGGCCTAATTTATAAGCTGCTACATGGATAGCACAGGCACCTGTTCCACAAGCTAAGGTTGGTCCTGCACCCCTTTCCCATACTTTTACTTTGATATTATCTCTATTTAAAATTTGACAAAAATGCACATTAGTTTTTTCAGGAAATAATTCATTTTTTTCAAATATAGGACCAAGTCTGGAAAGAGCTATTGACTGTATGTCTTTTACAAAGAAAATTAAATGAGGATTTCCCATTCCTACGGCATAACCGATATTATTAAAATCATTCTCAATAAATTCGTGTGAAGGAATTGAATTTATTTTTTTTTCAATTGTTGTTGGAATATTTTGACATTCAAAAATTGGAACTCCCATTTTTACTGTAATTTCATCATTTATATATTTTGCAATTTTTAAACCTGCTTTAGTCTCAATTTTATATTCTATATTTTTATTATTCATTGAATCATTTACGTGGAGATACTCAACTAAACACCTAATTCCATTTCCACACATTTGTGCTTCAGAACCATCAGAATTAAAAATTATCATTTTTGCATAATTATCTTCATTAGGTTCTTCTATA
>CACMNZ010000007.1 GCA_902615165.1 uncultured Prochlorococcus sp. | reverse complement strand
ATCATTAGGGTGTCTTGTATTATGGGCTTCTGTAATTTCTTTAAGGCTATGACCAATACCAAAAGTATTTCTATACATATGACCAGCAATTACAAAAACTGTTCCAATTGCTATATGGTGATGAGCAATATCGGTAAGCCATAATGCTTCACTTTGAGGATGAAGACCACCTAAGAAAGTAAAGATTGCTGTTCCAGCTCCTTCAGCTGTACCGAATACTTGATCTAAAGAATCAGGATTTTGGGCATAAGCTCCCCAGTTTAAAGTAAAGAAAGGAGCTAATCCTGCAGGGTGAGGAAGCACTGTTAACCAGTTATCCCAACCTACATGCTGACCTCTAGATTCAGGTATAGCAACATGAACTAAATGGCCTGTCCAAGCGATACTACTAAAACCAAATAAGACAGCTAAATGATGATTTAATCTTGACTCTGCATTTTTAAACCAAGCTAAAGAAGGTCTGAATTTTGGCTGTAAGTGTAACCAACCAGCAAATAGAGTCCAACAAGCCAAAATACTCATAAATATTGAAGCTTGGAAGAGTTGCTCGTTAGTTCTCATTCCAATTGTGTACCACCAATGGTAGAGACCCGAATAAGCAATGTTTACTGGACCGCTTGCTCCGGCTTGTGTCATTGCTTCTGTTATGCCAGAACCAAAGTGAGGGTCCCAAATAGCATGAGCAATAGGGCGGACATGACTTGGATCTAATACAAATTGCTCAAAATTACCTTGCCAAGCAATATGAAATAAGTTACCGGCTACCCAGAGAGCAATTATTGCTAGATGTCCAAAATGTGTAGAGAATAGCTTCTGATAAAGTTTTTCTTCGGTCATACCGTCATGACTTTCAAAATCATGAGCGGTAGCTATTCCGTACCATATTCGTCGGGTTGTGGGGTCCTGAGCTAGACCCTGGTTAAATGATGGAAATTTTGTTGCCATTGAATTAAAAAGGAGAAGTTCAGGTTATTAGCCCAGCCCGAAAAGGCGAGCATGGAAGAAGGCCCATGTGGTAGCTATGCCACCTACAAGGAAGTGTGTAACACCTACTGCACGTCCCTGAGTGATAGATAGAGCTCGAGGTTGAATAGTCGGTGCAACCTTTAATTTATTATGTGCCCAAACAATTGATTCGAACAATTCTTGCCAATATCCTCTTCCGCTGAAGAGGAACATTAAACTGAACGCCCATATGAAGTGAGCTCCCAAGAACATTAAACCGTACATGCTTATTGATTGACCATAGCTTGTTAATACTTGAGAAGCTTGAGCCCAGAGGAAATCTCTTAACCAACCATTGATAGTAATTGAACTTTGTGCAAAATTACCACCAGTAAGTCCCCAAACATCACTCTGCATTTTCCAAGAGAAGTGGAAAATAACTATTGATAAACAGTTATACATCCAGAAGAGAGCTAAGAAAACGTGATCCCATGAAGAAACTTGACATGTACCACCTCTTCCAGGCCCATCACAAGGGAATCTAAATCCTAAAGAAGCTTTGTCAGGAATCAACCTTGAACTTCTTGCATAAAGAACTCCCTTAAGAAGTATCAAAACAGTTACATGGATTTGGAAAGCATGAATATGATGAATCATTAAATCAGCTGTCCCTAGTGGAATTGGCGCTATAGCTACCTTGCCACCAACTTCTACTAAACTTCCATTAAAGACTTCACTTAAAGCTTTGTGAGGTAAAGCTTCTGCAGTACCTGCTAAAAGGGAAGTCCCAACAGCAGATGCTTGAATACTCTGTACCCATTGAGCAAAGATTGGCTGAAGTTGGATAGCAGAATCACTAAACATATCTTGGGGTCTACCCAAAGCTCTCATAGTATCGTTGTGAATATAGAGTCCAAAACTATGGAATCCTAACCACATACAAACCCAGTTCAAGTGGCTGATTAATGCATCTCTTGCCTTAAGAATTCTGTCCAATACATTATCAATATGTTTTGCTGGATCGTAATCTCTAACCATTGCAATTCCAGCATGCGCACCTGCTCCTACTATGAATAATCCACCTATCCACATGTGATGGGTAAATAATCCAAGAACAGTCATATAGTCAGTAGCTATATAAGGATATGGAGGCATAGCATACATATGATGAGATACAAGTATGCTTATTGATCCAAGCATCGCTAGGTTTACTGATAACTGAGCATGTCTACTTTCTGCCATGAACTCAAAAAGACCTTGATGACCTTTAGGGGCAGGAAATAATATTGGATCTCCTTGTTGTGAATCTAATATTTCTTTCATACTATGACCAATACCGTAATTGGTTCTGTACATATGACCACCTATTATTGCTATTACACCAAAAGCTAAATGATGATGTGAAACATCAGTCATCCACAAGCTTCCTGTCACAGGGTTCAGTCCACCTTTGAAAGTAAGGAAGTCTGAGAAAGCTAACCAGTTTAAACTAAAGAAATTACCTGTACCACTTGCTAACCCTGGAAATATCTGACCGATAATTTGTGGATCGCAGAGTTGATGCGGCATAGGCATATCTGCAATAGTTGCTATTTCTTTTCCATTAATAACTAAAGGAGAGCCTGCATCAATTGCATCTAAGAGAGCTGCAGTAGGAGCTCCGATATGAATACAATGGCCAGCCCATGCTAAAGATCCTAAACCTACTAAACCAGCTATATGGTGGTTAAGCATTGACTCAACATCTTGAAACCACTCCATTTTTGGAGCTGCTTTGTGATAATGAAAAATTCCAGCATGAAGCATAAGTGCCGCCATTACTACAGCACCTATTGCTAAAGCCATAAGTTCACTCTCATTAGTGATTCCCCATGCTCGCCACATGTGGAATATTCCTGAACTAATTTGAATACCGTTGTAGTTAGCACCAAGGTCAGCATTAAGCATTTCTTGACCAACGATTGCCCATACTTGCTGAGCTCCTGGTTTGACATGAGTTGGATCAGCTAACCAACCTGAGTAATTAGAAAATCTTGCTCCATGGAAAAATGCAGCACTCATCCATATAAAAATGACTGCAAGATGTCCAAAATGAGCTGAAAAGATTTTTCTTGTTGCTTCTTCAGCATCGCCTGTATGCACATCAAAGTCATGTGCATCAGCATGCAAATTCCAGATCCAAGTTGTAGTTTTCGGACCTTTAGATAATTTACTTGACCAGAATCCTGGCTTATCTAATTTGGCAAAATCAATAGGTCTTGGATCGGCCTTGACAGGATCTTCCAAAACTTTTTTGTTTTTTTCTCCACTTTCTGGTGGGCTGATGGTCATCTAGCACCTCGAAAATAATTGACATTAAAGCCGACTGATCGGATCTTGAACCTATTTTTTATGATAATGTTCAAGAAAACGAATCCTTCAGAACTTTAGATATTCGTTTCAAAAATAATAAGGCAAAGATTCTTTCGTTATGCATTAACGTAACAAATGTTCTAATGATTGTTACTATATGAATATTTTGTTAAATTCTAGTCTATGACTCAATTATGAGTATTTTTACTCAAAATTTATATAAATTTCTTAAATTTTTTTTTATATTTCAAAGGAATTTTTTTAAATCCAGCGACAGGATATAATTTCAAAGTTACTATCAATAGTTTCTAATTTGAAAGGCATTGCGATAGGTCTATCTAATAATTCAAAAGAAATTTTAAAAAGGCTTAAAAAAACCGAATTTGTCAAAGACATATATATTGCGGGTTCTTCAAAAGAGGATGGAAAGAAAAATGAACTTATTCAAGTACAAAAACCTAGAGAAATATTACTAAAAAAATGGCCGAAGATAGATTTAATAATTTTTATAGGCTCAATTGCTGCATCAATACGCATAATAAATCCATTTTTAACCTCTAAAGATCAAGATCCGGGAGTTATAGTTATAGATAACAAATGTTCTAAAATAGTTCCATTAATTGGCTTACATCAATCAAATACACAAAATATTTCATGTCAAATTGCTAATTTACTTGGTGGCGAAATTATAGAAACTAATAATTCCAATGATCAAAGCCTCTTAAATCTTGATGCATTTGGCAATCAATGGGGGTGGAAAAGATCTGGCAAAATAAAAGATTGGTCAAAACTAGTAATTAAACAAGCTAAAAACGAAGAAATATTTTGCAAACAATTATCTGGTAATAGGTTATGGAAAACTTCAGAATCAGCTGAGATTATTAATCAAATTGATAAAAAAGAAACTGAAAAACCAGATTCAACATTTCATGTGAGTATATTCCAAAATCATGGAACAACTTGGCACCCACCTGTATTATGGATTGGCATTGGATGTGAAAGAAATACAAGCAAAGAATTAATAGCAAATTCTTTAAATAATCTTTTGGAGTCAGGAAATTTATCGCAGCAATCAATTGCGGGATTTGCAACTATAGATATAAAAAAAGATGAGAAAGGAATTTTAGAACTTTCTGAAGAAAAAAACTTGCCTATAAAGTTTTTTAGTAAAAAAGATCTTTCAACAATAATTGTTCCAAATCCATCAAATGTCGTGCAAAAGGAAATTGGTACACCTTCCGTAGCAGAAGCCTCTTGCTTACTCGCAGCAGGAGAAGAATCAAAATTATTAGAAGAAAAAAGAATTTTCAAAAATCAATCTGGGGCAGTAACTATCGCTGTAGCAGAATCAAAAAATCAATATAATCCAACCCATGGTGAGATCCATATTATTGGAAGTGGGCCAGGTGATATCACCTTCCTAACCAATAATGCAAGAAAAGCGCTTTCAAGATGTACTGTTTGGATTGGATACAAAATGTATTTAGATTTAATAAAGCCCTTAAAAAGGAATGATCAGGTTTTAATTGAAAGTAATCTTACTGAGGAAAAAGAGAGATGCAGTAAAGCAATTAAACTAGCTGAAGAAGGAATAAAAGTGGCTTTAATTTCTTCAGGTGAATCTGGATTTTATGGAATGGCAGGTTTACTTTTAGAATTACTACAAAAAATCAAAAAAGAATATAGACCTTACTTTGAAGTACATCCAGGTATAAGTAGTGTTCAATTAGCTGCTGCGATTAGTGGAGCGCCACTTATGAATGACTTTTGTTCAGTAAGCTTAAGCGATAAATTAACTCCATGGCCTTTAATAGAAAAAAGAATTAAAGGAGCTCTTATGGGCGACTTTGTAATAGCTTTATTTAATCCTCAATCCATTGAGAGAAATTGGCAGCTTAAAAGTGTAATAGATATATGTTTACAATCTAGGCATGGTGATACTCCAGTTTTATTAGCTAGACAAGTAGGGAGAGAAAATCAAACCAAAAAATTTTTTACTTTAAATACCATTCCTTTTAAAGAGATTGATATGTTATCAATCATTATTATTGGCAATTCTCAAACAACCTTAGTTGACGAAATATTTCTCACTCCCAGAGGATATTTACAAAATTAAGTTTCGCTAATCCATAATTTTTATATATAGAATTTTTTTCTTTGCTTTTTTTTATAATAATACTAATCTTTTATAAAGGATTAAGAAAGTACATTGAAAAATATTGGTTTGATTTTATTTGATATAGATGGTGTAATACGAAGCGTAGAGAATAGTTATAGACTTTCATTAAAAAAAACAGTCTACAAATTTACCGGATGGGAGCCAAGTTATATAGATATTGATAATGCCAAAAATGAAGGAATTTGGAATAATGACTGGGATTTAAGTTTAGAATTTATAAAAAGATTTAAAAAAAAAGGGAACTTTAACATTGAAATACCTTCAAGAGAGGACATAGTTAAATGTTTTAAAGAATTCTACTTTGGAGGAGATCCAAATGAAGATAGCAAATATTGGTCTGGATTAATAACAAATGAAAAGTTATTAGTTGATAAAAAGTTTTTTGATTTATTAGAAAGCAAAGGAATAATTTGGGGTTTTGTAAGTGGCGCAGAGTCTGCCTCGGCAAAGTTTGTTTTAGAAAAAAGACTTGGCCTAAAATCACCACCATTAATATCTATGGGAGATGCGCCGGACAAGCCTGATCCAAAAGGCTTTATTAACTTATCCAAAAAACTTCTTGGAGATAAACTTGGCTCATCAAATATTCCCATTGGATATGTAGGAGATACTATTGCAGATATAAATACAGTTATGAACGCTAAAAAAGAAATACCATCTCAGAAATTCATAAGTATTGGAATAGCTCCTCCTCATTTACATTCAAAGTCCCGATTAAATGAACGTAATTCATACGAAAAAAATCTAAAAGATGCAGGTGCTGACTTAATTTTGAATTCTATTAATGATCTGAAATCTATTAATCTTTACCTATTATAAAAAAATACAACTAATAAAATATTTTCTAATTAAGTACAGAGAGAGGAAATCAGGCTGAGACTGAGTAAGCAGATATAGGGAGGGATGACACGCTAATCGCAATAATTATGTATATTTCATCCCCTATTTCACCCCCTGATCCATTTTATTTCATCACTTATTTCATCCCCTAACATACTGTAACTTCGTGCTAGTGTGTGATTATGCCTTATTCTGTGAATTAGAGAAAAACCTTGCTATATCTTCAATCTGAGTCAATATAACGCTTCTTGACACCTAATAATCACGGAGAGGGAGGGATTCGAACCCTCGACAAAAGTTACCTCCTGTAACTCCTTAGCAGGGAGCCGCTTTCAACCACTCAGCCACCTCTCCATTTCTTATACATTATCAATTTTTATGCAAACATTCAAAATTTTTTATTTAATCGAAATGTCTAATCAACTTGAACTTTCGGTAATCTATTTTTAAAAGAACAAAGAATTTCCCATGGAATAGTATTAGATTTCCTTGCCCAATCAAGAGGAGAAATTGTTTTATCTCCATCAGATCCTAGTAATACCATGGTACTACCAACTTTAATTTCATCCGAATCTGTTATGTCTACCATCATTTGATCCATAGTTATAGATCCAACTTGAGGATAAAATTTATTATTATGAATAACGTTTATCTTGCCTGAAAGATTTCTTGGTACACCATCTGCATAACCAATACTTAATACAGCTAAATTAGTTTTTCTATGACTTACAAATTTGCCTCCATAACTTACACTTACACCTTTATCAATAGTTCTTATAAAAGCTACTTTGACCTTCAAAGATAAAGCTGGTTTAAGCAATAAATTTTTATTTAATTTTGACATAGGTTTATATCCATACATAGATAATCCAACACGTACCATATGAAAATGGAAATTTTTATCAAGAAGCATTGCCGCGGAATTAGCCAAATGAATCTTGATATTTTTTTTTCTATCAACATTAATTTGCTTTAATAATTCCTGAAACTTCTGCCTTTGTAATTGTGTAATACTTTTTGGATCTAATGAGTTGAGTTCATCTGCAGATGATAAATGACTGTATATTCCCTCAATAGAAATATTGTCAAAAGATTTGATGTTTTCAAATTGCTGAACAAATTTATTGTATTCAAATCCTAATCTTGACATTCCCGTATCAACTTTAAGGTGTAAATGAAATTTCAATCCAAATTGCTGACCAATGTTATTGCAAATTAAACATTCTCTTATACTACTGATAGTTGGCATAAGATCATTTTTAAAACATATAATAAGATCCCTTTTCGTATAAAGATTTCCAAGAATAAGTATTGGCTTTTTAACTCCAGAAGAACGAAGCTTAATGCCTTCATTTAATGTGGCAACACCTAATTGAGATGCTCCACCTTTGATAGCATACTCTGATACTAATTTCGCATCATGTCCATATCCATCTGCTTTAACGACTGCCATAAATTGACAATTTTGACTTAATTTTGATCTTAACTGTCTAACGTTTGTTTCTATTGCTTTACCTTTAACTTCAATCCATGCTCTTTGTTTGAGATCTATATCTTTTTCAAAATTTTGAAATTTGTCAAAATTAAATACCTGATTTTTTTCCGTATTTTGCATTAACTTTGCACAAATATATGCGCTTATTGAAATATACAGTTAGCATGACATGTAAATTGTATTTTGGCATGGGCCAGACTCTAGTTTTAAATGCATCTTATGAACCTTTAAACATCACTTCCTGGCGAAGAGCAGTAATTTTGATGATTAAAGGTAAAGCAGAAAGCTTAGAGGAAGATAAAACATATTCAATTCATAACGGGAAAAAGTTGCCGACAGTTATAAGACTTCGTTACTACGTCAAAGTTCCTTTTAGAGAGGTTTCTTTAACCAGAAAAAATATTCTTCTGAGAGATAATAATTCTTGCCAATACTGTAGCTATAGAGGTAGTGACCTATCAATAGATCATGTTTTACCGAGAAGCAGAGGTGGAACAGATAACTGGGAAAATGTTACTACAGCATGTCTCAGATGTAATGTACAAAAAGGTAATCGAACCCCCGAAGAAGCGAATATGCCCTTAAAACGTAGGCCTTATCGTCCATTAAGTAATCTAAATTTTGAAGCTACAAGACAAATTGACTCTGGCAAGCATAAAGAATGGAGTAAATACGTAATAGGGGTTGCAATCTAATAAAAAAATCTTAATTTTCTTCTTTATTAAAATCTTCCATCATTCTTTTTTGTTCTTGCGCTATGCACGCATTAATAACTTCTTCTAATTGACCAGCAAGAATTGGCTCAAGGGAAAAATTGGAACCTAATCTATGATCAGTTGTCCTGTTATCTTTAAAATTGTAAGTTCTGATTTTTTCACTTCTATCGCCTGTTCCAACCTGGGAAAGCCTTTGTGATCTCTCCTTTGCATTGGCTTCTTTTAATTGAATTTCATACAATTTAGCTCTTAAAATTTCCATTGCTCGTTCTCGATTTTGCAATTGTGATCTCTCTTGAGTACAAAAAACTCTTATTCCTGTAGGCTTGTGGAGAAGATCTATAGCTGTCTCTACCTTATTAACATTTTGTCCCCCTGCACCTCCTGATCTTGCGGTCCCAACCTCTAGATCTGTTGGATCAATTTTAACCTCAACAGGATCAGCCTCAGGCATAACGGCCACTGTAGCTGTAGAGGTGTGAACTCTACCTTGGGATTCAGTTGCTGGAACTCTTTGGACTCTATGTACACCAGCCTCAAATTTAAGTTGACTATATACAGAATCTCCCTTTACGGAGATAACTAACTCCTTAAATCCACCCATATCTGACTCGGAAGCACTAACAGGTTTTACAGACCATCCAATTTTTTGTCCATATCTTTCATACATTCTTGCTAAATCACCTGCCCAGATACAAGCCTCGTTACCTCCAGCGCCGGCTCTGATTTCTAACATTACACTTCTTTCATCTCTTGGGTCTTTTGGCAATAAGGCGATTGTGGTTTTTTGAATCAGTTCACTCTTAGATTCCTCTAGAGTTATTAATTCCTCATTTATCAAAGATTCCATTTCTTTATCATTTCTATTCTCTTTTAGTAGATTTTTTGAATCTTCTATTTCTTTATCAGTATCAAGCAACTTATTAAAATCAATAACCAAAGGTTCCAATTTTGACCTTTCTCTTGCTATTGATTCTAATTTTTTTGGATCATTAGCTATATCAGGATCTGCAAGTTGCACTTCCAAATTTTCAAAACTTTCTGAAGCAGTTTTCAACCTTGCAATTAATGTTGAGTATTCCAATTGAAATTATGCTTAATTTTTGAAAATTCTATTTTTTAGAATCTTTTTCTTCTTTTTGCTCTTTTGATGTCGCCGAATTAGCAGAACCCATTCCATATTTTTTCATAAACCTATCTACCCTACCTTCTGTATCAAGAATCTTTTGAGTTCCGGTAAAGAAAGGATGATTTCCACTCCATACATCAACATGTAATTCAGGCTGCGTGGAGCCAGTCGTCATTACAACTTCTCCATTACAAATAACTTTTGCATCTGGATACCATTTTGGGTGTATTTCTGATTTTGGCATAATTTTAAATCCTTTAACGTTTAGAGAATTGAGGAGCTTTTCTTGCTTTTTTAAGACCATATTTTCTTCTTTCCTTCGCTCTAGGATCTCTACTAAGATAGCCTTCAGTTTTTAGAGGTTTCCTATTGTCAGGAGATAATTCGCAAAGTGCTCTTGCTGCTCCTTGCTTGATAGCATCTGCTTGACCTGTCAATCCACCACCAAAGACGTTTACAAAAATATCATAAGAATTTTCAAGACCTAATGTTTGCAAAGGTGCTTTTATTGAATTTAAGTGCAGAGGATTAAAGTTTAAGTAATCATCACCTGAACGACCATTAATTTTTATAAGTCCATTTCCTGGAATCAAACGAACTCTAGCTACTGAAGTTTTTCTTCTTCCAGTTCCCCAATAAACAGCTTTGTTTTTTATTTGACTATTCATTTTGATTGATTAACTATTTAATGATACAGGATTCTGTGCAGCATGAGGATGATCAGCACCTTTATAAACTTTCAGTTTCTTAAATTGCTGCCTTCCTAGAGAGTTATGAGGAAGCATACCCTTAACAGCTTGCTCAATAATTCTTTCAGGAATTCTTTCTTGTAGAGACTCAAATTTTTCAATTTTCATTCCTCCTGGTCTTCCAGAATGTCTCCTATACAACTTTTGTGATGCTTTTTTACCTGTTACCTCAACTTTTTCGGCATTTACTACGATTACAAAATCTCCAGTATCAAGATGAGGGGTAAATGTTGGTTTATTCTTACCTCTTAATACAGTTGCAATTTCTGTAGCAAGTCTCCCAAGTGTCTTATCTTTTGCGTCAACTAAAAACCAATTTCTTTCAATAGTTTCTATAGACGGAGTAATTGTTTTATTCATTTACCAAATTTTGCAAATAAATATTAAGTTAGTATTTAATCCTACCTTATTGAAGGAATATTAAACAACAGTTTTGTACGATTTACACAAAAATTCTCTTAATTAAATCTTAATTAAGAAAAGCCCTTAATTAAAAATATAGGGAAAAAATCGTTGTTATTAATCTTTTTAAAAACATTTTCTTCATAAACAGCATTTACAAAACATAACCCCTTAGCTGGAGCAGATTCTTTAACATCATTTTTCTTTTTATTTACCCATCTATCTCTAAAAATTTCTGGCGATATTTTTTTTTCTCCAACTAAAACTAGTTGACCAATAATTAAGCGGACCATTCCATACAGAAAACCAGTAGCTTTAATATCTACTAAAATCAAATCTTCTAATCTTTTAATATCTATATTTTTAATTTTTGTAATAGAGTTTGTTCTATTACTACCACTTTTCTGAAAAGCAAAAAAATCATGTTCTCCTTCCATTGTCTTGGATGCATTTAACATTAATACTTCATCTAATACTCTTTGATATCTATGCCATGACCAATTATTGATGAACAAGTTAGGGAATTTACTGTTATTAATGACATATCGATAATGTCTATACACTGCTGAATAGCATGCATGCCAACCATCTTTAACCTCAACTGATTCCAAGATTCTAATTGTTGAGGGTAAAAGACTATTTAAGACGTCAGAATAACTATTTCCTGGAATAACACAATCAACATCAAAGTGTACTACTTGGCCGGATGCATGGACCCCAGCATCAGTTCTACCTGCTGCAAAAGTTTTAACTTTATTATTAGTAATCTTTAAAAGAGCTTTGTCTAAAATTTCTTGAACAGTGATTGCATTTTTTTGTTTTTGCCAACCTGAATAATGAGATCCATCATATTGGACAAGTAAAGCTACCCTTTTCAAAAGTTGTTTTTTAGCAAAAGTCCTTTTATTAACAAACTTAAACTAGCTCGATTATAGCCATCTGCGCGTTATCACCTTTTCTAGAAACAGTTCTGACTATGCGCGTATAGCCACCATTTCTGTCTCCATATCTTTCATTTGCTTTTTCAAATAATGAATGAACTAATTTTTTATCATAAATATATCCAATAGCCCTTCTCCTAGAGGCCAAACTCCCCTCTTTGGCGAGCGAAATCATTCTTTCAGCTTCATTTCTTAAAGCTTTTGCCCTAGCTTTTGTTGTCGTTACTCTCCCTTCCTTAATTAATTGTGTAGTTAAACCTCTTAGAAGTGCTTTCCTCTGGTCAGCAGGTTTACTTAATAATGGAATTCTAAGTTGGTGTCTCATAATCTTAAAAATTGTTAAACAGATGTTCTGCTTTGTGGAATCGAAATGCCTATGCGCTCGAGAGCCTCAATAACCTCATCTGCAGATTTAGAGCCAAAGTTCTTTATTTCAAGAAGATCTTCATAGCTGAAGCCCATTAAATCTGAAACTGAGTTAACTTGAGCCCGTTTCAAACAATTATATGCTCTAACGGACAAGTTTAGTTCCTCGAGAGGAATTTGAGCTTCAGGAGATGGTTCAGGTTCCTCAGGAATTTCCTCAACCATTGTAACAGTAGCAAGAGGTTGAAAGAGTTCTATTAACTGGTTTGCAGCTTCAGCAATAGCATCGTCTGGACTTGTTGAGCCATCTGTAACTACTTCCATTTTTAATCTTTCTCTTCCTGTTCCGCCTTCTGCTACAGCGGTTTCATCAATAGTAAAATTAACTCTCTTAACCGGCATAAATACTGCATCTATTTGAAGCAAATCAATAGCAGTTGTCTCTTCACTCTTACGGTCGACGGGTCTATATCCCACACCTCTTTCTACATGGATTTCCAACTCTAGATTATGACCCTCCTGAATAGTAGCGATTGGTTTTTCACCATCAACAATTTCAACTTGAGAAGAGAATTGAATATCATTCGCTTTCACTTCCATTGGACCACTTGCAACTAACCTGCCGATTTCAAGCTCTGGATTAGCACTATTTATTGATAGTTGCTTGCAATTGAGAAGAATATCTAAAACATCCTCTCTAACACCAGGAATAGTAGCATATTCATGATTAATTCCTGCTATTCTTACTGCAGTAACTGCACTCCCTTCAAGTCCTCCCATGAGGACTCTTCTAAGAGAGTTACCCAAAGTTGTAGCTTGTCCCCTTTCTAAAGGGCCAATTAAAAAAGTTCCTGTTTGGGAGCGATCATCTGCTATTTGATGGTCGATTCTGTCAATCTGGTATTGCAACACGGAAAATAATGAGGTTAAGAGTTTTTTTTTTTGGGGGGGTTGAGAATGGTTCAGACCTAAACGCGTCTTCGCTTAGGTCTTCTACATCCATTATGAGGTAATGGAGTTACATCTCTTATTAGAGTTATTTCTAATCCGGCCACTTGTAAAGCTCTTATGGCCGTTTCCCTACCTGCACCAGGACCTCTAACTAGTACTTCTATTTGTCTCATACCTTGATCGAGTGCTCTTCTAGCTGCAGCTTCAGCAGCTGTTTGAGCAGCAAATGGCGTACCTTTGCGAGCACCTTTAAATCCACTCGCGCCTGCAGAAGACCAAGAAATTACATGACCAGAGGTGTCACTAATTGAAACGATAGTATTATTAAATGTGCTTTGGATATGTACCACACCATTAGGTACATTTCGTTTAGTTTTCTTTGAAACTGTTTTTTTTACTGTAGCTGCCATGATGATTTAATTTAATACTTCAATTTGTAGATAGATTTAGTTAATTATTTTTTTCTTCCAGCAACTGTTTTCCTAGAACCCCTTCTTGTTCTTGCATTTGTTCTAGTTCTTTGCCCTCTTACTGGAAGACTCATTCTATGTCTTCTTCCTCTTACACACCCTATATCTTGTAGACGTTTTAAAGCCATTCCCTCTTTTCTTCTCAAATCGCCTTCTAAAGTGAATTCTTCTGTGGCACCTCTAAGTTTTTGCACATCAGAATCAGAAAGGTCTTTGACTCGAGTATCTGGGTTTACACCCGTATTAGCAAGAATTAGCTTTGATCTCGTTAAACCAATTCCATAGACGTATGTAAGTGCAATTTCAACTCGCTTTTCGCGAGGTATGTCAATTCCTGCAATCCTGGCCACGTGTTTTGAATAAGTAAAAGTTTGAATTTAAGGGTTGAATTTTAACCCTGACGCTGTTTATTGCGAGGTCTTTTCTTGTTGATAACATAGATTTTACCTCTTCTCCTCACGATCTGATCGTCAGGGCTAATTTTTTTGACTGAAGATCTGACCTTCATAGGGGTTTAACAAATAAAACGTTAATACTTTATTCTACATCATCATCAAGCCATTTTTTGCTTGATATCAGAGGAAATTGTTTTTAAATCTCTATCAGCGTCAATATATTCTAATAATGAGAGATCCTTAAAATATTGAATCAATGGTTCTGTAGTTTTTTTATAAATATCAACTCTTGTTCTAATTGTCTCTTCTGTATCATCTTTTCTCCCTCTTAAAAGCAAACGCTTAATTAGCACTTCTTCTGGAATATCCAAATAAAAAACCACTTCTAATGGTTGATTTATTTCATTTAAGACTTCATTCAATGAATTTGCTTGAGATAAATTTCTTGGGTAACCATCTAGAATCCAACCTTTATTATCCTTGACTAAATTATGTCTTACTATCTTTAATACGAGTTCATCACTAACAAGTTCACCTCGATTCATAATATCTTTTACCTGGATACCAAGGGTAGTATTCATTTCGATTTCTTTTCTTAATAATTCACCAGTAGAAAGGTGTAAGTAAGAATTAGTTTGACTAAGCAATTCCGCTTGAGTCCCTTTCCCTGCTCCAGGAGCTCCTAAAAATAGTAAATGTTTCTTCATTAATTGTTGATTAGTCCCTCATACCTTTGTGAAATAACAAAAGTTTGAATTTGCTTAGCAGTATCAATAGCAACGCCCACAAGAATAAGTAATGAAGTTGCTCCTAAACCTTGAAAGGTCTGAACATTTGTAGCTCTTTCTACTGCAGCTGGGATTATAGCTACTGAACCAAGAAACAATCCTCCTAATAAAGTCAACCTATTTTGTATACCTGATAGGTAGTTTGCTGTATTAGTTCCTGGTCTAACTCCCGGTATCGCTACTCCTCCTTTTTTTAAATTTGAAGCTACATCAACTGGATTGATAGTAAGAGATGCATAAAAATAGGAGAACCCCAATATCAAGGAGAAGAATGTAAGAGCATATGGCCATGGATTAGAAGATCCTGGATTTAAACTACTGGCAAACTTAATTAAGACTGGATTACCCGTTACATTTGCAATAGTTATAGGTAAAAAGATTAAAGCAGATGCAAATATGATAGGCATGACTCCTCCTGCATTTAATTTCAAAGGTAAATAACTTTGCCTTGTAGGAAGTAGTGTTGAACTTCCTATCTGCCTTTTTGCACTAACAATAGGAATGCGTCTTGCTCCCTCTTGGACAAAAATGATCCCAACAATTGTCAGTAAAAATACTCCAAGTAAAACTGCTATACCTAAAACATCTCCTCTATCGCCAGTTTGCGCTTTTTCAATGGTTGAACTTAGAGCCTTAGGTAAAGTCGAAACAATATTCAAAAAAATTACCAATGAAGCGCCTTGACCTATCCCTTTCTCTGTAATAATTTCACTAAACCACATTACCAACATTGAGCCAGTAACTAAAGCAATGGAGGTTTGTAGGACAAATGTAGTTTCACTTATTCCCTGAATAGCATATTGTTTGAGAATTAAGGAAAAAATTATACTTTGCAAAAAACCCCATCCTAATGAAACATATCTCGTTATTTGAGCAATTTTTCTTCTTCCCGCTTCTCCTTCATTTTTTTGTAAATCTTCAAGCACAGGTAATGAAGCCGTGAGAAGTTGAATAATAATTGATGCGTTGATAAAAGGAAGTATGCCTAATGCGAATATTCCTAAAGTTGAAATTCCTCCTCCAGTAAAAATATCTAAAAAACCTATTAATTGCCCCCCCTGATCTATAAAACTTTTAAAAGCAACCCTATCAATACCAGGCATAGGGATATATATACCAAGTCTTACTAAAAGGAGGAGACCTAGAGTAGTTAAAACTCTACTCCTTAGCTCTTTATTTAAAAATAATTGGGAAAGTATTTCAGAAGCGCTAGGATTTCTACTTTTGTTGACAAACATTTTGAGGCATACCTAAGTTTTTAGTAATTTATTTATTATTTATAAGCTCGCAAGATCCACCAGCTTCCTCAATTTTTTGTTTTGCAACTTTTGTAAATGCATGAGCTTGGACTTTTAACTTTACATTAAGTTTTCCGTTACCAAGGATTTTTAAAGGAAATTTGGGCTTGAAGATTAATCGTTTCTTAACTAGTGAGTCTAGGTTAACAATATCGTTATCTTTGAAATCATTTAATTTTTCTAAATTAATTATGGAAAAGTTCTTTTGATTAATTATTTCAAAGTGCTTTAATTTTGGAACTCTCCTATATAAAGGCATTTGGCCACCTTCAAAACCTGGACGTGTAGGTCTTCCAGAACGTGACTTTTGTCCTCTCATTCCAAAACCACATGATGCACCCTGACCGGCTGCAATTCCTCTACCCTTTCTTAATTTTTTCTTTCTCGAGCCAGAGTTTGATTTAAGTGTATTTAATGTTGAAGTCATAATTTTAAGAATAGAGCTGTTCAAGTGAAATGCCTCTCTCTCTAGAGGCAGATTTGTGTGTTCTTAATTGAGAAAGAGCTACCATAGCAGCTCTAGCATTATTCAAAGGTGTTTTACTACCCAATCTTTTTGCTAAAACATTCTTTATGCCGGCTAATTCTAAAACTGTTCTTATTGAACCACCAGCAATTACACCTGTACCTGGAGCAGCTGGTCTAATTAGAACATTAGCAGCACCATCTCGACCTAAAGATAAAGTCGGTATTGAATTATTTGGGGTTAAAGGTACCCTAACAAGATTCTTTTTACCATCTGAAACTCCTTTTCTGACCGCACCAATAACATCCCCTGCTTTACCAACTCCAACTCCAACTTGGCCTTTTTCGTTACCTACTACAACAATTGCTCTAAAACTCATTTTTTTTCCACCTTTAACGGTCTTAGAAACTCGTCGAATTTGAACAACTCTTTCTTGCCAATCAGAATCTCTCTCTAGATTTTTTGAATCACCTCTTCTATTTCTTTTTCGATCACTACGATTATTCTTTTTTTGTTCTACAGGCGCAGCTCCAGGAACATTATCGTTCTTGGATTGAATTTCTTGTTTTGTTGGGGTGTCAGTCATAGTAAAAAATTAAGAGTTAGAATTCTAGGCCAGCTTCACGAGCAGCATCTGCAAGTGCCTTTACTCTACCGTGATATAAATTACCTCCACGGTCAAAAATTACTTGCTTAATACCTTTTTTTATCGCTCTCTTTGCTAATAATTTTCCAACAATGGAAGAAGAATTACAATCAGAAGGTAATTTCTCAGATTTTTCTCTTAGTTCTTTATCAACAGTTGAAGCTGAGCAAATAGTTGTTTGAGCGCTATCATCTATAACCTGAGCATAAATATGGTTATTAGAGCGAAAAACAGACAATCTTGGACGAGTTGCATTTCCAATTAAGAATCTCCTTAATCTTCTATGCCTTTTTTGAGTTTGTAATTTCTTGGAAAGTTTGGTCATTTTTTTAATTGGAATTATTTTTTGCCAGATTTACCAGCTTTTCTGAGAATTCTCTCATCATGATATTTAATTCCTTTACCTTTATATGGTTCTGGAGGTCTAATTGATCTGATTTTTGCTGCTTCATTGCCAACAATTTCCTTATCAATTCCAGATACAGTAACGTTTGTATTACTCTCAACATTGTATGTTATACCATCAGGGGGGATCATTTCTATAGGATGACTATATCCTGCACTAACAACTAGATTTTTACCTTTTACTTGTGCTCTCGATCCAACGCCTACAATTTCAAGTTTTTTTGAAAAACCTTTACTAACCCCCTCAACCATATTTGCAATTAAAGCTCTACATAAACCATGTCTCTGCCTTGAATGTATTTTGGTTGTCGTAGGACTTACGACAACAGTATTATCTTTCTTATCAAAACTAACTCCCTCAGGCATGAGACGTTTTAACTCACCCTTTGGGCCCTTAACTGTAACTGTTAATCCATCAAAATCAACTGTAACTTTCTCTGGAATAAGTACTGGTGTTTTTCCGATTCTTGACATGATTAATTCTCCTTAATAAACATAGCAGAGGACTTCGCCGCCAATGCCTTGCTTTCTAGCATCGCGATCACTCATAACGCCTTTAGAAGTTGATATTATGGCAACTCCAAGTCCTCCAAGTACTTTTGGTAAACCTCTAGTATTTTTATATATTCTCAAACCAGGTTTACTAACTCTTTGCATAGATCGAATAGTAGGAAATTTGTTTTTTCCACTATATTTCAGGCCGAGTATTATTTGTGATTTATAACCTTCACCTTCCTCATTAATATCAGAAATGAACCCCTCTTTTTGAAGTACTTTAGCGATACTTAAGGACATTTTTGAACCTGGGATTGTTGTGGTTGTATGCTTTTTTTGACTCGCATTTCTAATTCGAGTTAGCATATCTGAAATAGGATCGTGATTTGACATAGTTTTAATTTAATTCTTACTAAAAGGCATTCCTAACTCCTGCAAAAGAGCTTTACCTTCTTGATCTGATTTTGCACTAGTGACAATAGTTATATCCATACCTCTTATTGAATCTATTTTATCAAAAGAGATTTCAGGAAAAATCAATTGCTCTTTCACGCCAACGGTGTAATTACCTCTCCCATCAAAACTTTTGGGATTAACTCCTCTAAAGTCTCTTATTCTTGGTAAAGCTAAATTTATAAATCTCTCCAAAAAAGAATACATCCTGTCTCCTCTCAAAGTTACAGTACAACCAATAGGCATGCCCTCACGAATTTTAAAACCCGCGATAGCTTTTTTGGCCCTAGTTACTAAAGCCTTTTGTCCTGTAATTGTTGCCATTTCATTTAAAGAGGCTTCAAGAGCTTTCGAATTCGAAGCTGCTTCACCAAGACCTCTGTTAACGTTGACTTTGACAACTTTAGGTACTTGATGAATATTTTTAAGACCAAGGTCCTTTAAAAGTTTTGGTCTTATTGATTCTTTGTAGCGATTTTTTAGAGTCATAATTTTTTGTTAATTCTGGTCTTTGTCAGAATTGATAAATTAGAAAAAGTTGAAATCTGGTTTCTGATGAAAAATTAATCAATTACTTCACCAGTTTTCTTCAATCTTCTTTTCTTAACCCCCTCTTTATCAATAAAGTATTCAATCTTACTTGTAAGATTTTTATCCTTTGAAAAAAACATTACATTTGATGCATGTAAAGATGCTTCTTCTGTAAGAATTCTGCCAGTTTCTCCTTCCTGAGTTGGTTTTACATGTTTGGTCCTAAGGTTAATTCCCTTTACAACTACTCTATTTTCAAGAGGGATAGTTTTTAAAACTTCACCAGTTTTCCCTTTGTCCTTGCCATTAATTACTTTTACCAAATCTCCAGTTTTGATTCTCATTTTTATTCTTTGGAAATTTTTCTTTTGCTTTAATGAATCCAACATTTAAATCACCTCCGGAGCAAGAGAAACAATCTTTGTATAATTTTTATCCCGCAGTTCTCTAGCTACAGGACCAAAGACTCTAGTACCTTTTGGATTCTTATCTTCATTAATCAATACTGCCGCATTGTCATCAAATCTGATTGAATTACCAGTATTTCTTCTTAATGTTGCTTTAGTTCTGACGATAACAGCTTTAACAACTTCAGATTTCTTAACTCCCATGTTAGGAAGAGCATCTTTTACAGTTGCTACGATTACATCCCCGACATGTGCATACCTTCTATTAGAACCTAAAACCCTGATACATTGGAGTCTTTTTGCTCCGCTATTATCGGCAACTGTTAAATAAGTTTCTTGTTGAATCATTTTTTAACCTCCTTAGCCTGACTTGTTTTATTGAGAATCTCTTCTATGGCCCATCTTTTATGAGCACTAAGCGGTCTAGTTTCTCTAATTTTAACTCGATCACCTAAAACGCATGTATTTTCTGGATCATGCGCCTTATATCGAGTAGTTCTACTTACAATTTTCTTGTAAGTGGGATGTGGATATCTATTAATAACAGCAACAACAACTGTTTTATCCATTTTGTCGCTGACAACAGTACCAATTCTTTCTTTAAGTGCCATAACTAATAATTAATCAGAAGTTGTTTTAGAAGCAGATTGACTCTTACTGAGAGTGAGTAATTGCGCAACTTGTTTCTTGAGAATTTTAAATTTATGAGTTTCATTTAGCTGTCTTGTAGCTTGCTTGAATCTCAAGTCAAAAAGATCTTTTCGTAATTGGTCAATCTTTTCAGTAATTTGTTCAGAATTTAATTTTTTAAATTCCTTTAGTGACTCTGAGTTTTTCATTGTTTAACCTCCTCTTGAGATTTTTTACTATTTTTTGTATTTTCTTGGGAGGAATTTTCTAGATTTTTATCAATGGAGATAAATTTAGTTTTTACAGGAAGTTTGTATTGAGCCAGACGCATAGCTTCTTTTGCAATTTCCTCAGTGATATCCTCACCCCCCATTTCAAAAAGTATTCTTCCAGGTTTTACAACTGCGACCCAAAACTCTGGATTACCTTTACCAGAACCCATTCTGGTTTCGGCAGGTCTCATGGTTACGGGTTTATCAGGAAATATTCTTATCCATATTTGACCACCACGTTTGATATATCTAGTCATAGCTCTTCTGCTTGCTTCAATCTGACGTGCAGTTACCCAGCCACAGTCTTGAGCTTGGAGAGCAAATTGACCGAATGCAATAGTATTACCTTTTGAGGCTACACCCCTCATTCTGCCTCTATGTTGTTTACGGAATTTAGTACGTTTTGGACTAAGCATTGTTATACCTCCTATGAATTCTCATTTGAACGATCCTCAAATTGCTGAGGTCTTCTACTAGCTTTCCTCTTTGGGCTCGCACCCACAGGGATAGTTTGTTCTTCTTTAGGGAGAACTTCACCTTTGAAAACCCAAACTTTAATGCCTAAAACACCGTAAGTTGTATTAGCTTCACGTGTTGCGTAGTCAATTTCAGCTCTCAAAGTATGTAGAGGTACTCTACCTTCTCTAGTCCATTCAGTTCTAGCTATTTCAGCACCATTCAACCTTCCCCCTACTTGAATTTTAAGACCTAGAACTCCAGCCCTTTGAGCCCTTTGTAAGGCCATCCTAATAGTCCTTCTAAAGGCGACTCTTTTTTCAAGTTGTTGAGCAATATATTCAGCTAGTAAAAAAGCATCAGCGTCTACGCGTTCAACTTCAACAACGTTTATTCTGACTTGCCTTGTTCTATCACCTATAGTTTTTTGAATGCCAGACCTTAATTCTTCAATTCCACTTCCTTGTCTTCCAACTATAACTCCTGGTCTTGCTGTTTTTAATTCAAGTTCCAGTTGGTCAGCTTTTCTTGCTATTAAAACATCGCTAATTCCTGCTGCTCCATATTTTTTTTGTATGAAGGTACGAATTTTAAAATCTTCTTGGAGAAGAATTGGATATGTTTTAGAAGTAGCAAACCACTTAGAGCGATGCTCTTGTGTAATTCCTAATCTTAGTCCAGAAGGATGTATTTTATGTCCCATTAGTTTTTAACCTCCGCATTAGTTTGAGTAGGAGCAGACTCGACAGAAATACTGATATGGCAAGTTTGTTTTTTAATTGAAAAAGCTCGACCTTGAGCTCTAGGTCTATACCTTTTCATTACTGGACCACTATTAGCCCATGCAGAGGAAATAACTAGGGTAGATGGATCCATTCCAAGGTTATGTTCTGCATTAGCAACAGCAGATCTTAGAACTTTAGTAATGGGGTCTGTAGATCTGTAAGGCATAAATTCCAACATAATCAATGCATCTCTATAAGATCTACCCCTTATCTGATCCAAAACTCTTCTCACTTTAGAGGCTGATCCTCGAACATAATTCCCATGAGCAATTGCTGTTTTTGTTGTTTCAGGTGTTTTTGTCATGATTTTGCTCCTTTCTTATCTCTTATATGACCTCGGTAAGTGCGTGTAGGAGCAAATTCACCGAGTTTATGACCAATCATTTGTTCAGTAATAAATACTGGAATGTGAGTCTTGCCATTATGTACAGCGATTGTGTGACCGATCATTAAAGGTAAAATCGTAGAGGATCTTGACCAAGTTTTGATAACAGACTTGTCATTATCGGTATTTTGTTTTTCTACCTTCTTAAGCAGGCTATCTGCTATAAAAGGGCCTTTTTTTAGTGAACGTCCCATGATTATGTAATAGAAATTGAAATAATAAATGAAGTAATCAAGAGTCTCTTCCTCCTCTACTCCTCTTAGAAACGCGACGGCGTCTTCGAACAACTAATTTATTACTTGGTTTGTTCTTTTTACGTGTCTTTAGTCCAAGAGCTGGCTTACCCCATGGAGTAACTGGGCCTGCTCTACCAATTGGTGCTTTTCCCTCTCCTCCTCCATGTGGATGATCACATGGGTTCATTACACTACCTCTTACTTGAGGTCTTCTTCCAAGCCATCTTCTTCTTCCTGCTTTACCTAAGCTAGTATTTCTTATTTCAGAATTACCTACTTCACCAAGAGTTGCGTAGCATTCTTTTCTTACAAGTCTTACCTCAGTAGATGGGAGTTTTAAAGCAACATAATCTCCCTCTTTTGCCATAACTTGAGCACTAGCTCCTGCGGATCTAACCATTTGAGCACCCCTACCTGCGTATAACTCAACACAGTGAACACTAGATCCTAATGGCATAACAGAAAGCGGCATTGCATTTCCATCTTCAATTGGAACACTTTCTCCAGAAATGACATTTTGTCCGACTTTGACTCCTGCTGGAGCGATAATATATCTTTTCTCTCCATCTTCATAAAATAAAAGTGCCAACCTTGCATTTCTATGA
The DNA here is from genome assembly GCA_902615165.1 of uncultured Prochlorococcus sp. The sequence continues at coordinate 23,272 of CACMNZ010000007.1, read as the reverse complement.
GGATCGTAGTGAATAGCTGCAACTTTAGCGTTGATATTTCTTTTATCTCTTCTAAAGTCGACCAATCTATATTGCCTTTTGTGACCACCTCCACGATGACGACAAGTGATAACTCCACGATTATTCCTGCCTTTAACTCTATGTTTTGAAACTATTAGTGATCTTTCAGGTTTTGCACTTGTGATTTCACTAAAGTCAGTAACTACTCTCTGCCTAGTGCCAGGTGTATAAGGTTTAAATTTACGTATTGCCATGATTAAAACTCCTTAAGATTCTGGAAATAGTTGGATTTTGTCTCCTTCAGCAAGACGTACAATTGCCTTCTTGACCTGAGAACGTTTACCGGAAAATTTCCCGACTCTTCTTGTTCTCCTAGGAGGATTCATAGTGTTAACTCCTATGACTTTAACACTAAACAAGGCTTCAATAGCTGCCTTTATTTGTGGTTTAGCCGCTCTATGATCTACTTCGAAAGTATATTGGTTAAGATCTAGTGCATTTGTAGCTTTTTCAGTAATAACCGGCTTTCGTATTACATCGGCTAAACGAGAATCGAATAATTTACTCATGATGCATAAACCTCCTGAATTTTATCTATCGCTGATTGACCTATTACCAATTTATTGGCATTGAGAATATCAAATACATTTAATTGATCGGCGGCAATTAATTTTACTTTCTCAATATTATTAATGGATTTTTTTATAATATCGGAAGGGCTATCAAGAATAACCAAAACTTTTTCAGTTTTTTGTATACCTAATCGAGAAAGGCCATTGATGATATCACTTGTTTTAGGCTGCTTTAAGGTAGATCCAAAATCTTCAACAGCCTTCATATCAGATACTCTGGACATAAGAGCTGTTCTAAGAGCTAATCTACGTTCCTTACGATTCATATCAAGATTGTAAGAACGTGGCTTCGGTCCAAAAATAATTCCGCCACCAGGTCTTAAGGGTGTCCTTATTGATCCTTGACGAGCTCTTCCTGTACCTTTTTGTTTGTATGGCTTTCTACCGCCCCCGCGCACTTCAGATCTTGTCAAAGTTGATGCTGTCCCTTGTCTTTTATTTGCTAGCTGTCTAAGGACTGCTCTATGGATTAAGTCTGCAGAAGAAGTTTCTTTAGCAACTGCTAAATCAAGAGTAACTTTGCCTGATTTTTTACCATCCCACTTTAAAGTTTCAAGTGTTGTCATGATTTTTCACCTCCTTTTTTGCCTACAACATTATTTGGCTTAATGTTGACAATTGAGCCGGGCTTACCTGGAACAGAACCCTTTACTACAAGCAAATTCTTCTGATCATCAATTTTTAGAACTAACAATCCTTTGGTAGTTATCTGTTTTCCTCCATATCTTCCTGCCATTCTTTTCCCTGGATAAATTCTACCGGGAGTTGTTCCTGCTCCTGTAGATCCTGGTGCTCTATGATTTTTTGAACCATGACTCATAGGACCTCTGCTAAAACCATGTCTTTTCTGGTAACCTGCAAAACCTCTACCCATAGATTTGCCACTGATATCAACTTTTTGACCAACCTCAAAGTTTTTTACAGTTATTTGTTTTCCGATTTCATAAGATGAAGTTTCTTCAACCCTATATTCTTTTAAATGCTTTAAAAGTTCTTCACCTGATTTCAATAAGTGTCCCTTTTCAGGTTTGCTTAAATGTTTCTCTTTGGACAAGCCATAACCTATCTGAACGGCGGTATAACCATCCAAAGCAGTTGTTTTCAATTGAGTGACGCGGCACGGACCAGCCTCTATAAGAGTAACTGGTACCGAATTACCTTTATCATCGAAAAGTTGGGACATGCCCAATTTCTTTCCTAAAATTCCGATAGACATAAGACTAAATTAGGCTAGCTCATAATAATTTTTTAATTATCTAAACCCTTCAGTTATTAAGGTGAAGTTAATAAAAAAACAATTAGTAAGGTCGAGACTTATCTGAAATAATAGATAGTTTCTCTCGGGATAAACCCACCTGAGTTTTTTAACGAAACGCTAAAAAATGTGAAATTTTCAGAGGCTCGGCTAGCTTGCGAGCTTAAAAATTCACTGAATTACAATTGTACATCATCAAGTACCATAAAATAAAATAAAATAGAAATAAAGGAAATTTTTATGCCATTACTTCTCTCAGGGAAAAAGTTTCATAACGATTTAAAAACTAACAAATGTCTCGCAATATTTGCTCCTCTTGAAGGTGGTTATGAAACTCGTCTTTTGAGAAGAATGAGGGCCAAAGGCTTTAAAACTTTTATAACTTCAGCAAGAGGGCTTGGAGATCCAGAAGTTTTCTTGCTCAAATTGCATGGCGTTAGACCACCTCACCTTGGTCATCAAAGTGTAGGAAGAAACGGAGCGCTTGGGGAAGTTCAACAAGTAATCCCACAAGCTTCTGAGTTATTTAATGAAAATGATAAAAATAAATTACTTTGGTTATTAGAAGGTCAAGTATTATCTCAATCTGAATTAGAGAGCTTAATAGAGATTTGCACTAACGATAGTAAACTAACAATAGTTGTTGAAATGGGGGGTTCAAGAAAACTTGAATGGAAACCATTAAGTAATTATATTTTGGATGAATTTGAAAGTTAAATTGTTTGAATAAAACCAAGAATAAAAAAGATAAATGGATTAAGTTAATTTGTGGTGCCAGTAACGAAGATATTGTTGCCATAGAAGATTTATGTGCAATTTATACTGCTGCCGGTGTCGACTACATAGATGTTGCAGCAGAAGAATCTATAGTTTATGCAGCAAAAAAAGGAATCGATTGGGCAAAAAAAGTCTTTAAAAACTCCCCTGGAATAATGATAAGTATTAGTGATGGTAATGATATCCACTTTCGAAAAGCAAAATTTGATCCTTTAAAATGTCCCCCTAGTTGTCCAAGACCATGCGAAAAAGTATGCCCCACCTTTGCAATTGATAATTTCGGAATTAATGCGAGTAAATGTTATGGATGTGGAAGATGTTTAAATAGTTGTCCTCTAAATCTAATTAGTGAATATGAATATAATTTGTCAAAAAATGATTTATCATCAACACTTCAAAAAATAAGGCCTAATGCAGTAGAAATTCACACAGAAATCAATCGCCTAGATTCTTTTACAAAAGTTGTAAGTATCCTTAAAAGTTCTGGAATGAAATTAGACAAGATATCTATTAGTTGTGGATTAAATCAATCTTTCAAAAAAGCCCAAGAGCCCGAAGATCTTTTGAAAGCTCTTTGGGAAAGATATGAAATTCTGAATGAGTTAGATATTCCCCTTATTTGGCAACTAGATGGAAGGCCAATGTCTGGAGATCTTGCTCCTACAACAAGTAGAGATGCTGTTAAGTTGTTTAAAAAAATCGGTTCAGATCTTCCACCAGGATTAATTCAATTAGCAGGAGGAACAAATGAAAAAACTCATGAATTGTTGAATTCAAACAATCTCCCAGATGGAATAGCATTTGGAAGTGCTGCAAGAAAAATTATGCAGCCCCTTATTGAATTTGCTCACAAAAATAACAAAAAACTTTATGAGTATCCTGAAATAATGGGTTTGGCGATCAAAAAAGCTCAGAAATTTCTAGAGCCATGGAAATCGAGCTCATTCAAATAATATTTTTATTTTTCAAAACTAGCGCCATGTTTATAAAAAATTTGTATTTTTTGGATAGAAAAAAATCTTTTCATGTATTAAAATAGTAATTCAATGGGCCGTCGCCAAGTGGTAAGGCATCGGGTTTTGGTCTCGACATTCCTAGGTTCGAATCCTAGCGGCCCAGTTCTAATATTCAATTGGTGTCTTCTCAAAAAATTTTTCTATTTGATTTTGATGGAGTAATAGTTGATGGAATGCAAGAATATTGGAATAGCTCCTTGCTGGCCTGCGAAAGATATTTAAATTCACCCAACATCACTATTGATCAAAAACTTTATCAAGGAGTACCAAATTCTTTCAAAGAAATTCGGCCTTGGGTTAAATATGGTTGGGAAATGATTCTAATTGTTCACGAAATTATAAAAACAGAAAATCCATTAAAAAGTGATAATAAAGATGATTTCATTAATAATTATCATCAAAATTGCCAGAAGATATTAAATGAAAATTCCTGGATAGCAGAAGATATACAAAAAATGTTAGATAAGTCTCGCAAGTACCAAATTGATAAAGATTTTAAATCGTGGGTAAATTTACATAAACCTTTTTTTGAAATTATAAATTTTATGAAAGAATTAAGCAAAAGAGGAGTAAAAACTGGAGTCATAACAACTAAAGGTAAAATATTTGCAGAAAAAATTCTCAAACAATTAAATATTTTTCCAGAATTTATTTTTGGTTATGAATCAGGAACAAAAATCAAAATAGCTGAAAAACTTGCACAAAATTATGAAATTTTAGGCTTTATAGAAGATAGAAAAAAAACTCTAATCGATATTAAACAAAATTCAGAAACTTCTCACATTCCATGCTTCCTAGCTGATTGGGGATATTTGAAAGAAGCAGATAAAAATAAGTTAAGTAATGAAATCAAATTATTAAAATTAGGAAACCTTGGAGAATTGGTTGCAATTTAAAGATAATCAGCTAGAGTACAGATGTACTATAGTTTGTATTTATGAAGTTTGGTTTAAATAAAAATTTCCAAATTTAGAATAATTACAAGAACTTTAACCAATAAATCAAACAATGAGCCTTGAAGAAAAGAAAAAAACTGAATCAAAAGAAAAAGACAAGGCATTAAGTCTTGTCTTAGGTCAAATAGAAAGGAATTTTGGACGAGGTTCAATAATGAGACTTGGTGACGCCTCAAGAATGAAAGTAGAAACAATATCTACTGGAGCGCTCACCTTAGATTTAGCGTTAGGAGGAGGCTATCCAAAAGGAAGAGTAGTAGAAGTTTACGGACCAGAAAGTTCAGGAAAAACTACATTAACGCTTCACGCGATTGCGGAAGTCCAAAAAAATGGAGGAGTAGCTGCATTTGTAGATGCTGAGCATGCACTCGATCCAGTTTATGCGGCCTCTTTAGGTGTTGATGTTGAAAATTTGTTAGTTTCACAGCCAGATACTGGTGAAATGGCTCTAGAAATAGTTGACCAACTTATAAGATCGAGTGCGGTAGATCTTGTAGTTGTTGACTCGGTCGCAGCACTAACACCAAGAGCCGAGATAGAAGGAGAAATGGGAGATCACGTAATTGGAAGCCAAGCAAGACTAATGAGCCAAGCAATGAGGAAAATAACAGGAAATATTGGCAAATCTGGATGTACGGTAATATTCCTGAATCAATTACGCCTAAAAATTGGAGTTACATACGGCAATCCAGAAACAACCACAGGAGGTAATGCATTAAAATTTTACGCCTCAGTAAGACTTGATATCAGAAGAATTCAAACTCTTAAAAGAGGTACTGAGGAATATGGCATAAGAGCAAAAGTAAAAGTAGCAAAAAACAAAGTTGCACCACCATTTAGAATTGCAGAATTTGATATTCTCTTTGGGAAAGGTATTAGTACAACAGGATGCTTATTAGATTTAGCAGAAGAGACTAATATCATCATAAGGAGAGGTGCTTGGTATAGTTATGAAGGAGAAAATATTGGACAAGGAAGAGATAATACAATTATTTGGCTTGATCAAAACTTAGAAATCAGGAATAAAGTAGAATCTATGGTTAAAGAGAAATTAACAGAAGGAACTGAAGTCAGTTCTAATTCAATGAAAACATTAAATAGCAATCCTGCTAATACAATCGCTGTTAATGATATAAAAACAGTAGCTTAGATTTATAAAGAATCAGCTAAAGTCCACCACCCAGCAGCAGGGCCTATAAATCTCACTACAATCCATAAGATTACTAACCCTCCGATTCCAAACCAACTGGCCTTAATACTTAATTTAATTAGGTTATCTCTTTGATTGATTGTAAAGGGAAGCCATTGAAATAATCTTGGAGACTCATCAATTTTAGTTTTAGTATTATTTTTTTTTGGAGGTAAACCAAGTGTTTTACGTCTTTTTGCTTCTCCCATATTTCTATAGTTATTTACAAAATCATAACCTAATCAAAAGGTAGCATATAGTTAATTTGTTTTGAGGGTTGAATGTTTTGCAAAAGTAATCTTCCCCAGTTTCTTTTATTTGCTCTTCCATCTAGGATTATTAACTTACCTGAATTTCTTCTTAAAGGAGAAATAGATCTTTCAAGTTTAATTCTAGCTTGAGGAAGAAAGAAGTCTCTAAACCAATCTTGAGAAAGCTTCTTTTTATGAGAGACAGTAATTGCATTAATGGGTTCTGACATATTCGGAATCGGAAGTAAAGGAATGATAATTTGTTCTGGAATTTGAATTAAATAAGAATTCATAATCCACCAGTCAAAACTAGAGCAAAGGATTTCATTTCTACCTGAGGGAATTGTCTCTAGCAATACTCTCTTCCCGTAAGTAGAAGCTAATTCTGTAGCAAGATTAGTTTTTAAATCAATATCATCAGACAACACTAAAGTTAAACCCTTTCTAAAAAGTATTAACTTTTTGCATTTATCCAAGATTGAATTGGTAAAAAAAGGATTATTAGGAAGCAACTGTTTAGAGGGTATATATAAAGAAATCTTTTTCTCTTCAAAATTACTCTTAAAATTAATAACCAAGTCAATATCTAAACTATGCTTTTTAAAATACATTTGGAAAAAATTATCTTTTCTCAATTCTGATAAAAAAACAAATTTATTATTTGAAAAAAATTCCTTAATTTGAAAAAGTTCATCTATTGGCTGTAAATACAAATTCCAATCTAAATTTGTATCGTTTAACTTTACCCAGCATGCCCAACCTTGAGATAATGCTTTGTTGACGCTTAAAAATTTATCAGAAAAAAAAGAATTTTCATGAAAAAAGTTTGACAAGAAACTAATTTCTTTTTCATCTAAATTGATATAACTATTTCCTAAGACCTTTCTCAAGAAGAACTTTTTCTTCAACGAATCATATACTTTTACAAATTTTTGATTGATTAATTCAAATTCTTTAAAATTTTTTGTCCAATCCTTTTTAAGTAAAGAAATCCTAAAATGTTTTTTTAAATCCTGTTTTATATCCTCAATTCCTGAATAAACTATTCGATGATTTCTAAGATTACGAGAATTGGGATCATTAAGAAAATTTTGGATAGTTATCAAGTGAACATTATGATTTGCAAAAATAAATTGATCATTTTTAAAAATAAAATTAAAACCTAGATTTTTCAATGAATCAATCTGAAATTGGCTTATAAATTGGATTTTTTCTTTAGATAAAATAAAAGTTGAATCCTCTTCCTTTAAAAATAAAGAAATCAAAATTGGAGGTAACCAATCATAGCTAGAGAAAATTTCTGAATTAATTAGATAGGTAGAATCATTTTCAATACATTTGGAAACTATCCTCCCAAAAGAATATATGTGCTCCCAATTAATACTTTGATCTCTCAAAAAATTTTTCAAATATTGATGACTTAAAATTTCAAGCATTTATAATTAATTTAATTTCTAAAACACGCAAAATTTATGAACCTAATATACAAAAAATTGGTATCAATAAAAAAGGGTCTTGAATTAATTAATTTATGAAAATTGGAATAGTAGGATTAGGATTAATCGGTGGTTCTTTAGGATTAAAACTCCAAAGTCTAAATCATACAATTTATGGAATAGCAAATAATGAATTTAATGAAAAAAAAGCTAAAGATAAAAAACTTGCAAATTTTGTTAGCTGTGATCTGAGCTTATTAAAAAAATGTGAGCTAATAATATTGGCATTGCCTATCAAAGATTTGATCAGTCCGTCGCAACAATTAGTAGCATCGATACCTCAGGAAACAATACTAACTGATGTAGGGTCTGTAAAAGAACCAATTGTAAATACATGGGAAAATTCACATCCTCTATTTATTGGATCTCATCCAATGGCAGGCACAGAAAAAAAAGGAGTTGATTCAGGTTTTGAAGGTCTTTTTAAAAATACAAAATGGATTATTACCCCAACACAAAATAGTGTTTTAAATTCAGTCAGAACTATTTCCGAGCTCATAAAATCAATGGATTGTGAAATTTGCCAAGCTTCGCCAAAAGAGCATGATGAAGCAGTATCTCTAATTTCTCATTTGCCTATATTTTTAGCTTCTGCCCTCATAGAAACTGCGCAAACAAAAGATAATCAATCTTTATTAGATCTCTCGCAAAAATTAGCTGCTACAGGATTTGCTGACACTTCGAGAGTTGGCGGAGGCAATGAACAACTAGGCCTAGATTTAGCTATTAATAATCAGATTAATATTTTAAATTCCATAAATAATTTTAAAAATAAGCTGAATATACTGGAATCTCTTATTAAAGAAAAAAATTGGGATTTACTTTCTAAAAAACTTGCTGAAGCAAAAGAAAACAGACAAAATTTTATAAACTAAAATTTTCTATACCTTTGGAAGCTAAAATTTGCCTTGAAACCATTAATGCAGACTGACTAACACCTGCAGTCCCCTCTCCTGGATAAATAGAATCTCCACATAACCACAAACCTTCAAAAGGTGTCCTACTTGATAATCCAAATAAACCAAAAATATCTGGATTTTGACCAAGCCCGCCTACTATTCCATTAGGTCTTTTTGTCCATTTTTCAAAGCCCAATGGAGTTGCTAATTCTCTATGAAGCCATTTTTCAGGATCAATATCAAATTGACTTTCCAATTCAAGGGATATTTTTTTCATGAAACCATTTTTTTTCTTTAAGTAAGTTTCTTTATCTAGATCAAACCAATCTTTAGTTTTGGTAAAGATACTGGCAGTTAAAGTAACCTCACCTTTTGGCGCTCTTCCATCACCATCATCACTAATTGATACAAATAACGAACAAAATTCTTTTGAAACAAATTGATAATGATTGGAGAATGTTTTTTTAATATGTTCCTTTTTTAATGCTGAATAAAAAACTACAGCTCCACTTGGATCAGGCAAATTATCAAGTCGATTTTTATAATTTTTTTTTCTTTCTAAAGGATCTTTCAAATGCTTAAGCAAAGATTGTGGAGGTGCGGTATAAATCACATCTTTTGCTTGATAAATAAATGATTTTTTTTTCGAATTAGCAGATAGTTGCCAACACATATTTACATCGTCAAAAGTTATAGAATTAACTTCTTGTCCAAAAATTAAATTAACTCCAGTTTTAATTAATGAACTTTCTAATGATTCACTTAAAGACTGCATAGATTTTTTAAGATGCCACAGTCCATGTGGCTGTTGACACATCTGAAGAACAGTAGATCCATATAATGCTGCAGTACTATAAACGTCCTCTTGAGAATAAAGTTTTAGTTGAAGATTTAAGAATTTAATCAAGCGCTCATTCTTGGATAATCCACATATCCGCAATAGATCAAAAATAGTAGATTTAAGTAAGATACCTGTCACAAGGTTTGAAGGTACTAGTGCTTTGAGAAGTTGAGAAAAATCCCAAAAATTACTTATTGGTAATACAGGATTATTATTAGCAAATATCCAATTACTTTCATGTATTAGGGTACAAAGCCTCCAAAATCTTTGACTCCCAGGAAACTGCATTTCTCGTTCAGCAATCCATTTACTTTTTTCATACCAAATAGGTATAGGATTACCACCATCATTTAAATCAACAATACAAGCAGGGTCTAAAATTGTGGCTTCTGGGGATGGAATATCTAAAAAATCAAAAATTCTAGAATGTATTCCTCCCTTCTCTAAACCAGCAACCTGAGTTGCGCCAACATCGAAAGTATAATTCTTTCTTTTAAAAGTACCGGCACATCCTCCGGCTTGAGTATGAGATTCGATTAAAGTCACTGATAAGCCTTGTTTTGATAAAATCGCTGCAGATGTTAGTCCTGCTATACCGGCGCCTACAACAATAACTTCAGACTTTTTCATTAAAATGCAAAAATTATCTCCTATTGAAATTAACGAAATTTGTGAAGAATTAGGTGAAACCTATCCAAAAAGTATTGAACAAGTACATGGTGGCGATATTCATAATGCATGGCGAATAGAATTCTCCAACAAAAAGTTATTCCTTAAAAGAAACATTAGAAACAAAAGATTTCTTGAATTTGAAAAATATTGTCTCCAAAATTTGAGAAAATATATTAATCAAGAATACTTAGTTATTCCTGAAGTTATTGCATATAAAAATATAAAAAATATAGAGATTCTTTTAATTGAATGGATAGATATGCATAACTTTGACCAAAAAAAGCTTGGAAAAGGTTTAGGTGAATTGCACTTGAAATCAGCTGAATCTAACCCAAAAATGTTTGGGTTTCCAGTTGAGGGTTTTATCGGAACAACAGATCAGAAAAAAGGCTTGGAAGATAATTGGATAGATTGTTTTTTAAACTTAAGGATAATACCTCAATTATTAAGTCTTAAATCGAGAATTTTAGATAAAGAAATTATAAATAAAGTTAAAGAAAAAATTAAATCAGAATTGCTGAATCACAAACCAATAAATGCTCTAGTTCATGGTGATTTATGGTCAGGCAATGCAGGAATGGACAAAAATGGAAAGGGGGTTATATTTGACCCTGCATCTTGGTGGGCAGATAATGAAGTAGATATAGCTATGACAAAATTATTTGGAGGTTTTAAAAAAGAATTTTATGAAGAATACCATAGAATTTTTCCTATAAAAAACGGATTTGAAAAAAGAATTATTATTTATAATTTTTATCACATATTGAATCACGCCAACATGTTTGGAGGAGGGTACTTAAATCAAGTTGAAGATTACGTAAAAGCAATTCTTAATATGTAATCTTTAACTACCCTAAGTATGTCTTCTTAAGATTTTGTACCTTATCTAGAACAGCTTCACGATTTTCACTGGTACGAAGATTTTGCCAGCTCCATTGACCTACAACAATGACCCCTAACAGTTCTAGTAAACCAGGAAGAATTGGGAAAAAGTTTATCGTATCAATGACAACTTTAATTATTATCTGAGCTATTACGACAACAGCTATTATGCCTGCCGCCTTGCCGTACTTGCCCATTTGAGTCCAATCAACATTACCAAGGGTTTCGTTGACTTTTCCCATAACATCAGAGTACTTCTCTGAAAAACTTTTGGTTTCTGAGCTTGTATCGGAGCCGGAGTCTTGGTTTGACTCTGGAGTGTTATCACTCATGAATTCAGTAAACTTAATATATGAACCAGACAGTATCGGAAAAAACGTCTATTGACTACCTTTTTGTTATGCAAAATTCCGAACCGAAACATTTTGTATTTTTTTAGAGGCGTTGGTATATATGCTTTCTGAAGATATTTAAACTTAAAATTGATTTATAAAAACTTCACATTATGGTCTAGCTCTAACAAAAACATTAATAATTCCTAGTAATAATAAAAATTTAAAAGTCTAAAATTTTTATTTTAATTATTATATTTTCATAGTTTATCTCGCAAAAATTAAAGGATTTCAATGTCCAAAGATATAAAATTTAATTTCTTAAACTCTGATGAAGAAGAAAGATATCAAAAACATTTGACCCTCAAAGAGATAGGTTATGAGGGCCAACTAAATCTTAAAAACAGCTCAGTATTATGCATTGGAGCAGGTGGGCTTGGTTCTTCCGTTTTGCTTTATCTAGCTGCAGCAGGAATTGGGAGAATTGGAATAGTTGATAACGATCAAGTTGAAAAGTCTAATCTCCAGAGACAGATAATTCATGAAACAAATACTATTGGCAATCTTAAAATTGATTCTGCTCGGGAAAGAATTAAAAAATTCAATCCTAATTGTGAAATATTAACCTTTTCAGAGAGAATTAACCCTAAAAATGCTCTTGAATTAATAAAGAGGTTTGATGTTATTTGTGATTGCTCAGATAACTTTGGCACAAGATATTTAATAAATGATTCATGCCTGATATTAAATAAACCCCTAGTCTTTGGAAGTGTACAAGGCTTTGAAGGGCAAGTAAGTGTTTTCAATTTATATAAAAATAGTCCTAACTTAAGAGACTTACTTCCAGAATCACCTACAAAAAATGCTGTCCCTAGTTGTGCAGAATACGGGGTAGTAGGTGTTTCAACAGGTTTAATAGGAATTCTTCAGGTTAATGAAATTATCAAAATCATTCTGAAAAAAGGTGAAATTTTAGATGGGAAAATTTTAATTTTTGATCTATTTAATATGAATATGAAAAAATTACATCTAAAAAGTGATCAGTTAAATAAACGAATAAAAAATCTGTCTCAGTTTGAGAGCTTTTATAATAGTGATGAATATTGTGGGAAAAACGATGAAATTAAAAGTATTAATGCTTATGACTTTAATATTTTATACAAAGCAAAACCTAACAAAATTCTTTTAATTGATGTTAGAGAAAATGAAGAGTTTTCTAAATCCTCAATAGAGGGATCTATCTCAATTCCCCTGAGTCATTTGAAGCAAGAATCTGACTTAAAATTTATTCAAAAAGAAAGTTTAAATAAAGAGGTTTTCACTATGTGTAAATCGGGGAAACGCTCTGAAAAAGCTTCAAGAATCTTGTCTAAATTCAAAATTCAGTCAACATCTATTGAAGGCGGCATTGAAAAAATAAAAAAATATTCTGCAAATAATTTTTTAAGAATAAGTTAGTAATCAACTCCTCTTTTTAAATCAACTCCAACATTTGCGTAATGCTTATGACAAACCATTTCAGAGTAAACATCAGCTAGTTCAAAGTATGAAGGTTCATTTTTACACCTCCCAGTAATTACAACTTCTGTATCTGCTGGTTTTTTTAAGAGCGTTTGATGTATTGATTCCACAGGTAATAACTCCAAATCAACAGTTGGATTCAATTCATCTAAGATGATTGTTTTATACAAGCCAGACAAAATAGCAGCTTTTGCAATTTCCCATGCTCTTTCAGCCTCAACATAATCAATTGGTTGTTGTTGACCTCTCCATACGATTGCATCTCTGCCTGAACGCAAATGATCTACTAAATGAGGGTAACTCTCTCTCAAAGCTTCTATGGCAGCATCTTCGGTATATCCATTTCCACCTTTTAACCACTGTAATATTAAAACTCTATGACTTTTATCTTGAGATATTCCTTTACCGATAGCTTGAAGAGCCTTACCGAGTGCACTTGTGGATTTACCCTTTCCTTCACCTGTATAAATCTCAATTCCACCACTAGAACTACTTTGTTTGGATAATTCTGATAAGTCTCCTATCAAACGTGGTCTCATTTCTGAGTGGAGTTGAGATATTCTTATCAAAGATGGTGGGGCTGCCCTTCCAGTAATAATTATTTCTAATCCATCTGGACGATTTTGCAGAGTATCAACTACTTCATTGATATCAAGCATTCCTAAGTCTAGAACTGGATTCAACTCATCCAGTACAACTACAGAATAAAGAGAACTAGCAATTGCTCCTTTAGCAATATTCCAACCTCTTTCGGCCTCACCAACATCAAACTTTGTCACTTGGTCAGCAGTGAAGAATTCGGATCTTCCTGTCCTTACATGGTCAATTAAATGTGGAAAGCCTCTTTGTAAAGCCTCTATAGCTGAATCCTCATCATATGGTCTCTCAGGGCCTTTTAAAAATCTTAGAAGTAAAACTCTTGACTGTCTTTTTTCGCATATTCCTAATCCTATTGTCCTGAGAACTACTCCCAATGCAGCTTGACTTTTCCCCTTACCCTCTCCATCATAAATATGTAATTGACCTTTTGATCTCTCTTGACTGTCACTTGCTGTGACAATTCCAATTCCTCTATTTCTACTCGTATTCGTCAATTGAACAAAATTAGTAAATTTAATCTAAGATATAGATAATAATATTATTAAAGATTTAATAATAAATTCAACCTATTCATAGGTAATTTGAATTTTAAAGTAATTAGCATGTTCAATCAACTTGAAACTCTCTCTGATGAACAAAGTGAAAAGCTTTATACAATTAGAAGATACATTAAGAATCTTGATAGTGTTTGTATTGCTTATTCCGGAGGAGTGGACAGTACATTAGTCGCATCATTAGCATTCGAGCAATTAGGTAGCAAAGCAATAGCCATAACTGGAATTTCTCCTGCATTAGCAACTACTCTTCGTGAAGAAGCAAGAAGGCAAGCAAAATGGATTGGAGTAAAGCATGTTGAGATTAAAACATCAGAATTAGACCAATCAAGTTACAGTGAAAATCCTAAGGATAGGTGCTTTGCATGTAAAAAAGAGCTCCACAAACATACAACCTACCTCTCTAAAAAACTTAATTACAAGATAGTTTTAGATGGAGTCAATCTAGATGATCTTAAAGATTACAGACCAGGTATACAAGCTTCAAAACAAGCAGGAGTTATATCTCCCCTTGCAAAATTTAAAGTCTCAAAACAAGACATTAGGGATATATCAAGAGCATTGGGTTTTCCTTGGTGGGATAAACCTGCTCAACCTTGTTTATCATCAAGATTTCCTTATGGCCAAGAAATAACTAGTGAAAGGCTAAAAATGGTTGAGAAAGCAGAAGAATATCTTAAAGAATGTGGATTATCGGAGGTAAGAGTTAGATGCCAAGGCTCAACTGCAAGAATAGAAATTCCCCAAGATGAATTAAAGCATTTTTTTAACAAATATAATTTTAGTGATTTAGTTCAATATTTTTCTAATTTAGGATTTAATTGCACAAGTTTAGATCTTGAGGGACTTGTAAGCGGAAAATTAAATAGATAAATATTGTCAAACAACCGTTCTGATCTGATTAGAGACTGCTGATGGTGGATTTCGTTCAATGACACGCAAAGAATGTTCTTTAGCCATCAAAGATTCAATTAAATATTGACTAGCTAGTTCAGGCATCATATTTTGACCACAGGTAAAAATATCAACTGCCGAATAATTAGATTCAGGCCAAGTATGTATTGAAATATGAGATTCTGCCAGTAATGCAATTGTCGTAACCCCCTGAGGCTCAAATTTATTACTTATCAAATTCAAAACTGTTGCATTTGCTAATTTAGCGGCTCTATTTAAAATACAGCGCAAAAAAGATTCGTCATTTAATTTTTCGCGATCGCATTTATATAGTTCCAACAAAAGGTGTTTACTTTGATGAATCAATTTTTGCTGATCACTTAACGAACTTAAATTTTGACTTTTTTTGTAGATTTCCATTTAAGAAATTTATATGAAATTAAGATTAGCTAAAAAACATGCTTTTTAAAAATTATAAGTGAATCATTTGTGAAGAGCCTAAGAAGGACTGATTAAATTTATCTAAATGTGTCGCACTTATAAAACATTGACTATCTTTTCCAACAGAATTTAATAACAAATTTTGCCTAGTTAAATCTAATTCAGCCAAGACATCATCCAATATAAGTATTGGAGGAACATTTAATGTTTTAGTTAATAAGTCGAGTTCAGCCATCTTTAAAGCCAAGATAAAAGTCCTTTGCTGTCCTGAGGAACCATATTTTCTAACTGAAACATTATTAATTAGAAACTCAATATCATCACGATGAGGGCCAAAATTACATTTACCAGTCAATGCTTCTATTGAACGCTGCTTTAAGAGTTGTTCTGCTATTTTTTTACTAATAACTTCTTCTTCTTCTTCTTCTGGACTTATATTTTGTATCCCCGATAGATAATTTATGTCTATTTGCTCTTGAGATTTACTTAAATGATTATGCCAATATTCAACATATGGTTTTATTTTTAATAAAGCTCTTCTTCTGCGCCGAAAAATTCTTGTACTTATTATTGACATTTGAATATCAAAGCTTTCAACAATATCTGTGGATTGGGTTTTTAAGAAACTTTCCGAACGCCAAAAATGACTTCTTTGTTTTAAAAGCCTATTAAATCTACTTATCAGGTCTAGATATACTGGTTCAAGCTGAGATACGACTTTATCAATCCATGTTCTTCTATAACTTGGTTCACTTCTAACAATATCTATATCATTAGAACAGAAACATACACTCCGAATATAATTCTTTATTTCACTCTGTTTTTTCAAGATTGATTCATTAACATAAATTCTTTTAGGCCCTTTACGGAATAAATTTAACTTTAAATCGTCTTTAAAATTTATCTGTCCTATAACTACAGCCATATCACTATCGTTCTCTATTAAATCTTTATCGCTTAGTGCTCTATTAGATTTTAATTGACTTAAAAATTCAACTGATTCAAGTAAATTTGATTTGCCAATACCATTGCAGCCAAGAACAATTGCTCTTTGCTCTTTTAGATCAATTTCAAAACTTTTATGGTTCCGAAAATTTTTAATTTTTAATTTATTTAAAAAAATTTTTTTCTGTGCATTCATTAATTAAATTAGCTAAGTTTAAAATATTTAGATTTTCTTTAAAGAAATTGAAAAATTAAAGGGCATGTAGCTCAGTTGGATAGAGCATCAGATTCCGGTTCTGAGAGTCGGGGGTTCGAATCCCTCCATGCTCGTAAAATTATTTTTAAAGTTTATATCCCATTACTCTTATTCCATTTGGATCTATTATGAATCCATTTTCTTCTAAGGTTTTAAACGAAGATACTGGAGCTTGTACAGAAATACTGCATCCTGGCATTTCTCTATTTATTTTCTCAAGAGTTACTTGAAGCAATATTGAATAAAAAAGTTGCTGATTATTACCTGACAATGCACTTAAATTCCACAAGTTAGCATTCAATCCCCTATCGGAAGTCACCCTCACAAAGCCATATAATTTATTTTTTAATTCACTCTGTATGGTAAAAAAGAAATTACTTTTCTGAATAGCCTCAGAAAGAGGTTTTATTGGAAATGTCTCGCAACCACAATTCGCTAAAAGTTTGTTAACTTTTTTAGCTAGTGGGATTTGAGAAGAATTAACAAAATAACCTTCTGGAAGAACAAGTTTTTTTTTAGAAAAATATTGCAATTATCAACCTGTATTTCTCATTCCGGCTGCGATCCCATTAATAGTTAAAAGTGCCCCCCTCAATAGTTCACTTCTGCTGTAAGCTCTTCTAGATTCATCTTTATCTAAAATAAATTCGCTTATTGGGGGTTGTCTTGTCTGGTCTCTTAGTCTTCTTAGAAATGAAACCTGCAAAAATCCTAATGGTATTATTGTTTTATTTCTCAAGCTTACTGATGATTTCAAGTCTCTATCAGATTCGAGGAGCTTATTTTTACCAGTAATTTCAAGTATTAAAGATTTTGTAAGATTATATTCTTTAGAAATTACTTCAAAAATATAGTCAAAAGAATCTTTATTTTCTTTACTACCAAGAGTATCAACATAATATCTAGCAACTTCCAAATCAACCTTAGATAATGTCATTTCTACCTTGGATATAAGCATCCTAAAAAATGGCCATCTTTGATGCAGAACTCTCAATAATTCAATTTGTTGAGGATCTGAATTTAATTCAGATGACAAAGCAGTACCTACTCCAAACCAACTTGGCAAAAGAAATCTACTTTGTGTCCAACCAAATACCCATGGAATAGCTCTTAAACTTGATAAATCTTTTGCACCTTTTTTTCTCCTAGCAGGTCTACTAGATATCTGTAATTTACTAATTTCTTCAATTGGAGTTACCTCTTGAAAGAAATTTAACAAATCAGGATTCTCATGAACTAATTTTCTGTAATGAGACCTTGATGTTTCTGCCAACCTAGACATTAGTTGATTCCATTCTGGAGTAGCATCTAGCCTATTATTGACCAAACTATTTTGAATTACCGCTGTAGTGACAGTTTCAAGATTGTACAAAGCCAGTTCGGGAAGACTATATTTAGAAGCTAAAACTTCACCTTGTTCTGTTATTTTTATTCGCCCTTTTAAAGTGCCGCTTGGTTGAGCCAATATTGCCTGATAGGCTGGTCCTCCTCCTCTCCCTACTGAACCACCTCTTCCATGAAAAAGTCTTAGCAATATGTTGTTTTTACTTGAGAGATTTTGAAGAGCTATTTGGGCTCTGTGAATTTCCCAATTGCTAGAAACAAACCCCGAATCTTTATTGCTATCAGAATATCCAAGCATTAATTCTTGCAGAGGTTTAAAAGATTCTCCTACTTTTGGCAATAATGATCTATAGAAATCTAATTTAAATAACTTTTCCATTACTTCTGGTGCTCTTTTAAGATCTTCAACTGTTTCAAAAAGAGGCACAACTAATAAATTTGATCTTTGTGAATTTTGATCAAGAAGTCCCATTTCTTTTGCCAGTAAGAGAACTTCAAGCAAATCAGATGCACTATGACTCATTGAAATTACATAAGAATGGCAAATACGACTTCCAAATTCTTGCTGTAGTCTCTTAACCATTTTAAAAACTGAGAAGGTTTCTTCTGTAGTTTTTGTCCAGTTAATGTCAGATGGAATTAAAGGCCTTTTTGTATTTAATTCGTCTATGAGCCATTTAATTTTCTCTTCCTCAGACATTTGGTCATATTGAACAGATAAATCAAGGTAATTTGTAAGCTCTTGTATAGCATCACTATGCCTTGTACTCTCTTGACGAATATCTAGACTTGCTAAAGAAAATCCAAAAATATGAACCTGAGTAAGTAATGTGTTGACAGATTCACAAGTTAAATCTGTACTAATCAAACTATTTTTTATTAATTCGAGATCATAAGTAAATTCGTTGACTGACTTGTAATATAAGCTTTCAACTTTATCTTGATTTTTGTTATCAATTTCTCCCTCTAACTCAAATTTCCACCCATTATCAGATAATAAATTATTTCTTTCTTGTGTTAACCTTAATTTTTCTAAAATATAACTTAATTTCAATCTATAAGGTTCTGATCTATACCTTGTAGCCCTAGCTTCATAAATTTCAGGAAACTTAACTCTGTCCGTTTCGAGTGACTCTAAGAGAGAAGAACTGACTTGACTCCATTGCATCGAGACACTTAATTGATCTCTAAGATTAGATATCGCAATAATATATCTTTCCAACATCAACTGTCTTTGATAGCAAGCAGTTCTCCATGTTATCTCAGGAGTGACCGATGGATTACCGTCCCTATCAGAGCCTACCCAAGAACCGAAGTTACAAAAAGATTCAGAGGGCAACTGAACATCTGGATAATTTTCGATTAGTGCCTCAGTGATCCTGCCCCTTAATTGAGGCATGGCATTAAATAAAACTTGCTGAAAATAATGCAAGGCATAATCTACTTCATCTAAAACTGATGGCTTAAATTGATGCAATTCATCTGTTCTCCACCAAAGTCTTACTTCCTCTTTTAATTGGGTTTTTAGAGAATTTTTTTCTTCTTTTGTTAGAAATTGCTCAATCTGTATTTTTTTTAACAAATTTGCTACTCTTGTTTGCTTGTGTCTAATCGTATGTCTTACTATCTCAGTCGGATGCGCAGTAAAAACTAAACGAATATCCATTTCCTGCAATAACTCTTCTAATTTTCCTGGTGGTACATTTAATTTCCTCAGCCTGTAAAATAATTCTCTGAAAGTTACTGGAGCATTTTGCCTAGCCAATGCTGGAGCAAAAGGATCAAGATTATCAGGCGATTTTTGAACATCCTTATTGGTAAAGCTCTGAATATATCTATCTTCCTCAACTCTTTGTTCCAAAATATTAACTAGTTGAAAATATAATGAAAACGCCCTCGCTGCTGCAATGGATTCAGCTAAATCCATAGAATTAACAATATCCACTATTTCATTTTTAAAAGTTTTTGAACTATCACCATCAATTTGTTTTGAATAACTTAATTCTTTAAGCTGTATCAATCTCTCTGCTTGATCAGCTGGGCATTCTTCTCTGAGTACAGATTCCCATAGATCTTCTATTAAAAGACGATTTTTATCAAGTGGATCATTGTTACTTATCAAATCCACGTTGTTATTTTTTATCTGTCGAAAAGATTCCATATAATCATTATGTCACAAGTGAAAATGTTCATATCAAATGTTTATTTAAATAATCAAACATTCTCGCCTTCACTCCTAATCATATCTTCGATAGAAATTTTCATTATTTGCTCAATAGAAAGACCTTTTTCATATTGATTTATCCATTTCATAGATTGATTACCTTCTTCAAGGACTTTATAGATGGGGTTCAAAAGATGTTTCATACCAAAATTTTCTGCTGTAGATGACAAATCTGATAATAAATTGTGAATCCACTCTCTACAAATAACTTTTTTGCCATCCTTCCAGTGAATTAATTCTGAATTCAAACTATCTTTAGCAGCATATATTTCATTTTGATCACATATTTCTGATAATTTATCAATAGAAAAAATACTGGCATTTAAAGGATCTAAAGTATTTATATTTTCAAAAAGATTTAGAATCCTTAGTTCTATCATGGCAGTTATTCCTAGAAGCAAGTTAATATCATAAACAAAATCGCAAATTCTTAATTCCAAACGATCTAGAATTAAAGGTCTTTGGGGTCCATTTGGTCTGATTGAAGACCAAAAATG
Organism: uncultured Prochlorococcus sp.; assembly: GCA_902615165.1. Next base: position 2,798 of record CACMNZ010000007.1, on the reverse strand, counting down.
ACGGATATTCTGCATTTTTCTATTAGCTATATTTTCCTCTATCCAATCAATATAAGAATTATGATTTATAAAAAAAGGCACTTTACTTGGTGTTTTTGGAAACTGCATCCATCTCTGAGAATGATTCTCCGTAATTTTATTATTTAAAAAAGGTGAACTAGAACTTAGGGATAGATATAAAGCAGCCTCAGATCTTATCAGTCTAATAGCCGCAAATAGCTTATCTAAATCATCTATTCCTACGTTTATGTGTACACTGGAAGTTGCAATAGAGGTTCCATAATTATCTTGTATGAATTGATGATAAATATTATCATTATCAGATCTTTGAAATTGAATATCGTGCTTAAAACAAAGAGTGGATGAAGGAATGATTGTTAAATCTTTTTTGTTTAGCCATCGCCTTAACTTTTTTCTTGGAGTTATTAATTTCTTGTACAAAAAATCATAGTCTTTTTCAGGAGTTGTTATGTATTCAACGTTTCTATTATCTGGCTCTTTTACAAAATCAGGAAATTTTTTTTCAATTTCAGCCGAAACACCAATATGAGAATTTAAAGAACCTGTGAAAAGTTCCACCTCAAAACCCTTATAAAGATTATTTTGGCTCATTTATTTATCCAAACAGGCTAATGCTTTTAATATCCCCTTTGCTTTATTTATTGTCTCTTGATATTCATTCTCAGGAGAAGAATCAGCTACTATTCCAGCTCCTGCTTGCACTGAAACATCATATTTCCCATCCTTTGAGGGTTGAACTATCATAGTTCTTATCGTAATTGCCGTATTTAATGCACCATTAATATCAATAGATCCGTAAACACCAGCATAAGGTCCTCTAGCATCTTTTTCAAATTGCTTAATCAATTGCATAGCTCTTATTTTTGGCGCACCAGTTACTGTCCCAGCAGGAAAAGATGCTTTTAGCAAATCCCATACATCAGCATTGTTTTGTAGAGTGCCCTCAACTTCACTAACTATATGCATAACATGTGAATATTTCTCAATAACCATTAAATCCTTGACCTTCACAGTACCAATTTCACATACTCTTCCAAGATCATTTCTCCCAAGATCAATAAGCATTACATGCTCAGCTATCTCTTTTGGATCTTTTAATAAATCCTTTTCTAATTCCAAGTCTTGTTGATGATCAATACCTCTAGGTCTTGTTCCAGCTATTGGTCTTAAGCTAGCAACAATCTGACTATTTTTATTTTTTTCAGCTTTAACCATTACTTCAGGACTTGAACCAATCAAATACCATGAGCCAAAATCAAAATATGACATATAAGGAGATGGATTTACCATCCTCAAACTTCTATATAAGTCAAAAGGATCATTGTTGACTTGAGTTTTGAATCTTTGACTTATTACTATTTGAAAGATATCTCCTTTTCTTATAAATTCTTTTGCAGAGAGAACTGCATCCTCAAAATCTTTTTTCTTCCAATTACTTTCTAGATTTAAATTCAAATTCTCATTTTCATTCCAATCTAAAAACTCATTTTCTTTTAGAGGAATTCTCATTAAATTTCTAGTTTTCTTAATTTTCAAAATTGAGTCTACATACAACTCTTCAATCGAGGAATCTTTTGAAAAAGTTGTATCTGCATAAACCACTGCTGTAATGCATCTTTTTATTTGATCAAAAACAACTAACTGATCAAAAAACATCCAAGAACCATAAGGGATATTGTTGTCTGGTATTTTATTTATTGGAACGCTTGGTTCTATTCGATTTATTAATTCATAACCCCAAGAGCCATATAACTGTCCAATTGATGGTAAATCATCAAGCATGGTTGACTTATATTCCTTTGTCCAATTTCTTAAAATGTCAAAAGGATCACCTTTATGTATTTCAGTTTTGCCATTATTCCAAGTTTTAACTATTTCGTGTCCATTACAAACAGCTTCCCAAAGAGGTTTAGTAGCAACAATACTCCACCTGCCCAAACTCTCCCCACCCTCAACAGATTCAAGAAAAACACCATGGGAATCATTTGAGGTTAATTTTAACCAAGTCGACAATGGAGTCTCTAAATCTGCTGGCCAAGTTTGAGTGATAGGTATAAAATTTTTACCCTCTTTGTAAGCCTTTAAAAAACTATCTTTCTGTGAGCTGATCATATTACTAATTTCAACCCAAATTATAATTATTTTCCCCTTTTATATCAACTTTAAGAAAGTTAATCAAAAGTATTCTTAGTTGTGAATTTCAACCCAGCTGGATTAGGATTTTCACCTATTCTTCTCGGATTATGACCTACTTTCTCTCTGCCCTCATTTACTTTTTCAGAGAAAACACCATCTTTTGGGTGTAAAAATTCAATATCGCCACCTGGGAATATTCGGTAGATTTTAAAATCTTCAATTCTTGGCTTGAAGCCTCTTAATTGTGTCCCTAATGCAAGGCATTGTTCTTTTCTTGCAAAGTACATTAAATTATCGCCTTCATGCATAATAGCCGCTCCACCTGTAGGCAATTCAAATGCTTGTTCCTTTGAACTTTTCCATACGATTGCATATTTTTCTTCAGTTTCTGCTGAGTTTAATAAACCCCCAGTACTGCCTATATGCTTTGGAAATTGACCAACTAAAGTTTCAGTCATTCTTGATTTCGAGTTATTTATAATATGAAATTAGCATTCATATTTTACAAAATTCTAAATTTACAGCTAATTTTCTACATTATTTAATATATGGAAAACTTCTTTCTCATTTTATTTTGAATCGGATATTGGAAAAAATACTGTCAAACCTGTATCACGCCTTTTTGTTACATGCCCGCCTAA
>CACMNZ010000006.1 GCA_902615165.1 uncultured Prochlorococcus sp. | reverse complement strand
CTTCCCCTAAAATATTTAAAGTTTCTCCATCTTCAACAGATACATTTTGAAAAGGGATTCGCTTTTTTTCTTTGGCGGAAGCAATAACCTTTACATTTGGCCATTTTTCAATAAGAGACTTCGTCCCTCCAATATGGTCTGAATGATGATGAGTTTGCAAAATAGCTTCTAAGTGAAGATTGTTTTCATTTATATATCTAATAACTGGTTCGTGAACAGATGGATCTACAACTAAAACGGATTTATCTTTTACCAATAACCAAATAACGTTATCACTTAAAACTCTAAGTCCGATTATATTTCGAGCTTTATTAAATTTCATTTTTAAATTAGAATGAAGAATCCTTGGAAGAAATTGATCTATGATTACTATAGCTTTACCAAAAGGAGCTCTGTTAAAAGATTCAATTTCAACTTTTAAAAATGCTGGGTTAGATTTCTCTAATGCGTTGGAAGAAAATAATAGATCATTAACCTTTGAATCAAATTGCAAACGGGCAAAAGCTCTATTAGTAAGAAATGGAGATGTGCCTGTTTATGTAAGTTATGGTCAGGCTGATTTGGGTATTGTTGGGTATGACGTTTTACGAGAATCTGAATTAAAAGTCGCAAAATTATTAGATTTAGGATTTGGGGGTTGTCATATGTCGTTGGCGGTTAAGAAAAATAGCAATTATTTAAAACCAACCGATCTTCCAGCGAATTGTAAAGTAGCAAGTAAATTTATAAAAACAGCAAGATCTTATTTTGAAGAATTAAATATTCCTGTAGAAATTGTTCATTTGACAGGATCAGTCGAGCTTGGTCCTATTACAGGTATGGCAGAGGCAATAGTTGATTTGGTGGCAACCGGAAAGACTCTCAAAGAGAATGGTTTAATTAAAATAGATGATCTTTATTACTCGACTGCAAGACTAATTGGAAATCCTTTATCTATGAGGTTAGATGATAATCATCTCAGAGATATAATTTTATCAATAGAATCAACTAACGCTTTATAGAAGATTAGCTAAATGTTTTTTAAAGATTTTAGAAGGATTAAAAAGTTAGGTAAATATTTAACTAAAGATAAAAAAACAATCTATCTAATCTTGATAGTTTTGTTACCGGTTTCTTTCTCTGGGGCTATTCAACCATTATTAGTTGGTCAAGCAATTACTATATTAAAGAAAGAAACTACAGATGTTTGGCTAAGTAAAACTTTCTTTGGGCAGTCGATAAATGCCATTATCGTAACTTTATTTATAACTGTTTTATTCAGATTAGTACTGCAGGGATACCAAACTTACAATATCCAAGCAGTGGGACAACGTTTGACAGCAAGAATAAGAAGAGAACTTTTTGATCATTCAATATCTTTATCTCTTAAATATCACGATAAAATGCCTGTGGGGAAATTATTAACAAGATTAACAAATGATGTTGATGCTTTAGCCGAGGTTTTTGGAAGTGGGGCAGTTGGAGTCATTGCTGACTTCGTTAGTCTGATAGTAATTTCTTTGACAATGCTGTCAATTGATCGGGGGCTTGCCATTTTATTACTTTTGACTCAAATCCCAGTTTCATATTTTATTATCTGGCTTCAAAAACGTTATAGAAGAGCCAATTATCAAGTAAGGGAAGAATTGTCTCAACTAAACTCTGATTTTCAAGAGAATCTTCAAGGTCTAGAAGTCGTTCAGATGTTCAGAAGAGAGGCTTTTAATAGCAAGAAATTTTCCAAAACTGGAGTTGCCTATAAGAAGGCAGTTAATGGAACAATATTTTATGACAGTAGTATTTCAGCGTTTATAGAATGGATTTCTCTAGCTGCAGTTTCCTTGGTTTTGGCAGTTGGAGGATATCTTGTTACTTCTGGAAATATTGGTTTAGGAACATTAACAACTTTTATTTTATATTCTCAAAGACTTTTTGAACCTTTAAGGCAGCTTGCAGAAAGATTTACTCAAATACAAGGAGGTTTAACAGCTGTAGAAAGAATAAACGAATTATTGGATGAAGAAATACAGATTAAGGACTCTACATCCGCAAAGCAGTTTTTAGAAAATGCTAAAAATTCAAATAAAAAATTTAAGGGCAAAATTGAGTTCAAGAATGTTAATTTTTTCTACAACGAAGGAGAACATATTATAAAAAATTTATCTTTCAAGATTAATCCAGGAGAGCATGTGGCTTTTGTAGGTCCAACTGGTTCAGGTAAGACGACCATAATAAGATTATTGTGTAGATTGTATGAACCTCAATCGGGTCAAATTTTAATCGATGATATAGATATCAAAGATATTCCTATTGCAACTCTTAGAAATATGTTGGGAGTAGTTTTGCAAGATACCTTTATCTTTAGTGGAAATGTCGCAGATAATTTAAAACTGAATTCGAATCTAGACAATCTTGAATTAGAAAATCTTTGTTACGAATTAGGGTTGGCTAATTTGTTAAAAAAATTACCAGAAGGTTTGAACACTTCACTAAGAGAAAGAGGGGGAAATCTCTCTTCTGGTGAGAGACAACTTCTTTCCGTAGCTCGAGTAGCGATTAGAAATCCTGTTGTTTTAATAATGGACGAAGCAACAGCGTTTATGGATCCCTCAACAGAGGCTACTTTGCAGAAGGATCTTGAGAGAATTCTGTCAAAAAGAACAGCATTAGTAATAGCTCACAGATTAGCAACTATTGAAAGCTCTGATAAGATTTTAGTCTTGAAAGAGGGATCATTAGTTGAGGAGGGAACACATAGTGAATTAAGACTGAAAAAGGGTTTATATTTTCAGCTCTCTGAGCTTCAACAAAAGGGATTCGTGAATTTTTAATGATTTTTAGAAACCAAGGATCGTTAATAAAAAAATCAAACAGTATATCAAAGGATGAGCTGGTAGATCTCTATGGTTTAAATTCTTATGAGTTCACTCAAACAACTAAAGAAGAAATATTTGTGTGTAGTAAAAATAAAGATTTAGATCTAATAGAACTAGATCAACTTTTGCAAACTGTTGGTTGGAGCAGAAGACCTATAAGGAGGGTAAAAAGAGCTTTAGATTTCAGTATTTTGGTGGTTGGGTTATGGCGTCATGATGATAAATTTCCCAGACTAGTTGGATTTGCAAGATGCACTGGCGATGGCATTCTAGAAGCAACAGTTTGGGATGTGGCTATTAATCCTGTATATCAAGGACTTGGATTAGGGAAAGAGATAATGAGATATGTCCTAAAAGAATTGAAAAATATTGGCATTTCTAAAGTAACCCTTTTTGCTGATGCTGAAGTGGTTTCATTTTACAAAAGACAAGGTTGGATTTTAGAACCTAGAGGGTCGAAATGTGCTTTTTGGTATGCAAATTAATCATTTTTTGTAGTAGTCAGAATATATAGATTTTAACGATTCGCCTTTTAACCATCTTCTTCTAAAGTGCCAGTTCTTAATTGCTTGGAGAAAAATATTAGTTCTTTCCCATTTCCTTGAACTTATAAAAATAGGAAAATTTAATTGTTTTAAATCTTTTTTTTTGTTTAATCTCATTAAAAAATCTACATCTTCCATCAAAGGTATATTTCTAAATCCATTATTCTTAAAATAGATTGTTTTATGAATTATTAAACCTTGATCACCATACGGTTGTTTAAAAAATTTACTTCTAATATTCACGAGAATTTCGAGGACTCTATAAATTATCTTTTTGTGATTAATTTTGAATTCAAAATAGTAAATATTATTCTTGTTTCCACTTAAAAATGAGTTTATTTTTTTTAACCCATCATGAGTTAATCTTGTGTCTGCATGTAAAAATATGAGCCACTCTCCTTTTGAATTTTTAGCTCCAATATCTAATTGTAGACCTCGATTCCTTTCTTTGGATATAAATACTTTTGCTCCATAAATATTTGCTATATCAATAGTTTTATCTTCACTTCCACAATCAACAATTATGATTTCGCCCTCTTTCTGAATGCTTGACAAGTCTGAAAGCAATAATGGCAAATTATTGGCTTCATTAATAGTTGGAATAATAATTGAGATTTTTGACAAGTCGATTACTTTCTATTTTCAATATCAATAATTGTATCTATATCAATTTTTTTATCTAAAAACTTATATCTTAATTTTGTTGTAGCAAAATTATCAATTGTATTTTGAAGAACATTTTCTGTCCCCCACTTTATGTTGATAAAAGGTAAATATATATGCGATGACATTATTTTTTCTGATAAACCAATAAGCCAATATCCTCCATCATTAGATGGTCCTAAAATAAGATCATTTTGTTGAAGCGCTTCTAGAGTATTCAATAAATCTTGATGGCATAAATCTGGAAGGTCAGTACCAATAAAAATAATATTTTTGATCTTATGTCTTGCACAAAATTTTTTGTTGATAATTATTTGCCTTTTCATTTTTTCTCCCAAGCAGCCTTTCCCCTGTAAATTAAATTTTTTGATGCCTAATTCTCTAGTCCATCTTTTACAGTTACCTACCCCCAAACCAGATATAGCAACAGAAATATCAATTAGTTTTTTTTCTTGGAGAAATTTTGCGACTGAAATAGTGTGTTTGGTCATTACACTTTGAACCTTTGCAGAATTACTTTTACCTATATCTTTAGATAATCTTGTTTTGCATCTTCCAAAAGCATGCCATTTTGTCATGATAATAAGTAATGCTTTATCCAAAAATTTATTGCGATTTAAAATAATTATATGTCTATAAAAAATAAAATTATTTTTATTAATCTGAATGATGATTTGTTAAGTAATTTTAAATTTGTCGTGATCTTGTGATTTCCTAATGGCCAATTATTAAATTCCAACTAGATTAATAATCTAGAGAATAAAATTTTGCAAGCAATTAATCCTATTTGGGCGGAAGTTCAACAATCACTCCAAAAAACTTTAAGTAAGCCTTCATTTGAGACATGGATAAGGCCTGCTAAATTTAATTGTTTTGAAAATGGCTTATTAACTTTAATTGCTCCAAATACATTTTCTAGTGATTGGTTGAGAAAGAATTATTGTGAAACTATTGAAAAAGCTGCAAAGGAAATCTGCGGTCATGATGTAAAAGTTGTTTTTAAATCTGAAACGAATACCAGCAGCGATTTAAAAAATGAAGATAAACCTAACGAACAGAACGTTCATCATCAAACAAGATCTTTTTCTAGTAATAACCAAAATAATTCTTCAAAAAATCAATTTAAAAATCCTAATGGTTTAAATTTACGCTACGTATTTAAAAGATTTGTTGTAGGCCCAAATAGTAGGTTGGCTCATGCTGCAGCTTTAGCCGTTGCCGAATCTCCTGGGAGAGAATTCAATCCATTATTTATTTGTGGAGGAGTAGGTCTTGGTAAGACTCATTTAATGCAAGCAATAGGTAATTATCGAGTAGAAATAGATCCAGAAGCAAAAGTTAAATATGTATCTACAGAGACTTTTACAAATGATGTTATTAGTGGTATTCGAAGAGACGGGATGACAGCTATTCGAGATAAATATAGAAATGTAGATTTGATTTTAATAGACGATATACAATTCTTAGAAGGCAAGGAGTATACACAGGAAGAATTCTTTCATACTTTTAACGCACTTCACGAATCAGGAAGCCAAATAGTTATTGCAAGTGACAGACCACCAAATCAATTGTCGGGAATTCAAGAGAGATTAATTTCTAGGTTCTCAATGGGTATGACCGCAGATATTCAACCACCTGACCTTGAGACGAGGACAGCCATCCTTCAAAAAAAGGCGGAACAAGAGAGGATGAACCTCCCAAGAGATTTAATTCAATTTATAGCAGGAAGATTCACTTCGAATATTCGAGAATTGGAAGGAGCATTTACTAGAGCTGTTGCATTTGCATCAATAACAGGCTTACCAATGACAGTACAATCGATTGCTCCAATGCTTGATCCTAATAGTGTTGGAGTAGTTGTTACTCCAAAACAAGTTATTAATAAAGTATCAGATTTCTTTAAAGTTTCTACTGATGAATTGATCAGTTCAAGTAGGAGAAAACCAGTAAGTCAAGCTAGACAAATAGGTATGTATCTTATGAGACATGGTACGGATCTAAGCCTACCAAGAATTGGAGATGAGTTTGGGGGTAAGGACCATACAACAGTTATGTATGCTATTGAACAAGTTGAAAAAAAATTATCTATTGATCCAAATATTGCAAGTCAAGTTCAAAAAATAAGAGATTTACTTCAAATAGATTCAAGAAAAAATTCATAGTTTTACTAATAACCAGAAATGAAATTTATAGGATCTTGATCATATCTATGCCTGAAAGGTATCTTATCTATTTCATTGATATCACTACGCGATTCAATTTTATTTAATGATTGCCTTAATAACCTTGCTGAAATAATTGGCATATCTCTTGGAACTGAGATTCTATTTTTTAAGTATCTTAGAGAGATTCCTGAAAGTTTTTTAGGGATTAATACTTCACCTGTGATCATATGGCTCAAAGCTGATCTCAATGATTCGTCAAATGATTCTTTATTGTATGGGTTTACCTTTAGTAAGTTGTCTTTATGCTTTATCACTCTTTTAAGAGCAGTTGTTGCATAATATTTTGACTCATAATTTTGGTTTAATTCATAATTACCTAAACCCTCCCCAGTATCTATAAGCTTAGAGAAAGTAATCTGTTTTTCATTGCTTTCTTTATAGCATCCTCCCATTTGTGGCGGTAAATCATGAGAATGAGTATGAAAATCCCCTTGAGTGCCTCTATAAGCACTTGTTCCCTCAAAAAGGGTAAGCCAATTATCTACATGATGGTAATTAGATCTTAAATTAAACCCTTTATAATAAATAAGTGATGCATTCATTCTCTCCATATATGGAATAAAGATTATATCTCCAACACCAGGTTCTATATTATCCGTTTTAGAAACTGATGGATCAACAAACCCTGATTTTGAGCTACTTAAGATTTCATCGAGTTTAGAAATGGATTCTTTAAATCTTTTTTTTCTAAAAGAATTATCTATAGGATTAAAGCTTTCTCGGCAGAGCCAATTACACCAGGATCTGAAAATTTCTCTTTCTAACTCTCGAATTTTGATAAGGTGACTGGATGTTATAAAAGATCCAAGTGCTCCAAATTCATTTTCTAAAAAAGCTATGATATCGTCGCTTTCAGTTATAACTTGCCCTTTAAATTCAATTGCAGGTAATTTCCCTGATCTGACTTTTTCAAGGAACCAACTTTCTTTTTTGCCGTAGCAAAACATATTTATTTTCTTGACTCTATATGGAATTTTCTTAAATTCAAGCCATAACCATATCTTCTGACAGTAAGGACACCAAGAATGCCTATCCCTATAGAGGGTAACTAATACATCATTTTCACTATGTCCAAATAATCTTAAATTTGCGTAGGAATTATTTATGCCATTGACTCTATCAAGATCTTCAACTTCAAATTTATTTAATTCATCCCATGTCAAAATCCCATTCATTATTTGAATTAAAGTTATAAACTAACGTTATAATAATAGATTAAAAAAAGTCTTGGAATTTGAATTTGATTTAATTGTTGTTGGCGCTGGATCTGGGGGACTCGCGGCGGCTAAACGTGCGGCTAGTTATGGAGCAAAAGTCGCAATCATAGAAGCAAATCAAATTGGAGGAACTTGTGTGGTAAGGGGATGCGTGCCTAAGAAATTAATGGTTTATGCAGCTAAAAGTAAGAAAAATATGGATTCTTCTGAAGGATATGGATTAAAAAATGAAGGTATTAATTTTGAATCAAATATTTTGTTGAAGAATGTTAGGGAGGAGGTTTCTAGATTAAGTAATTTACATAGAAATTCTTTAAAGAAGTTAAATATAACTATTTTTGAAGGCTTAGGAAGATTTATTACTCAAAATGAATTAGAAATTATTTGTTCAAACACAAAGAAAATTAAAAACAAAATAAGTTCAAAAAAAATTCTTATTTCAGTTGGAGGTAAACCAAAGAAATTAAATATTCCTGGGGTAGATTTGGCATGGACTAGTGATGATATTTTTGAATTAGAAAAGTTTCCCAAATCAATATTAATAGTAGGAGGTGGATATATTGCTTGTGAATTTGCTTCTATTTTCAGGAATTTAGGTACTGAAGTAACTCAATTAATTAGAGGTCAACATTTACTTAATGGTTTTGATGAGGATCTTTCTTCATGTTTAGAGGAATCACCTACTTTTACTGAAATCAATATAATCTCCAATACTCAATTAAAGCTTATCAAGAAAGTAAATGGAAATTTGGAATCTACCCTAGACTCGGGAGATAAACTCCTAACTAATAATATTCTTATTGCTACAGGAAGAGAACCAAATCTTATGCCTTTAAATTTAGATTTTTTAAATCTAAAGATGGATGGCCAATATTTAGATGTCGATGAACTTAATCGAACAAGCAATGCAAATATTTTTGCAGTTGGCGATATCATAAATAAGCCAAACTTAACTCCAGTAGCAATAGAACAAGGGAGAGTTTTTTCGGATAATTTTTTTAATAACCAAAAAAGAAAAGTAAATTATGAATACATCCCTAATGCTGTTTTTACTATTCCAGAAATTTCAACAGTTGGCTTAAGTGAGAAAAGAGCTAAAGAGATTTACTCTGAAAAAAATATAAAAATTTTTAAATGCAAATTTACCCCTATGTCTAATACCTTTAAAAAGAATAAATCAAAATGTATGTTGAAGATTGTAGTTCATGAGCTAACTGACAAAGTCCTGGGATGTCATATGTTTGGAGAAACATCGTCTGAGATTATTCAAATGGTATCAATTTCATTAAATGCTGGGATAACAAAAAAAGACTTTGATAATACAATGGCTTTACACCCAACTATCTCAGAAGAATTTGTGACTATGTATGGATAGAATTATGTATTAGAAAATTTTAATTTTTCTTGAACAATCAGAAATACTATAAGTAATGCAAAGTAAATAAATAAACCTATCCTTAATTCAGAAAGGAAGTTAAATTCATTCAGGAAAAGTATCTTATCGAGAATGTAGAAAATATAAAGATTAAGCAAAATAAATCCTTCAATTCTTGTGATTTTCCCTTTGCTCCAGAAAATTGGTAAGCATGCAAAGGTAGTTAAAACCATAAAAGGTAAGTCAACTTTTATTAAACTCTGTTCAATTACTAAACCTTTAAATCCTGAAAAAATACTGCAACTTCCAAGGATTAAAAGTTGATTGAGTAAATTACTTCCTATTACATTCCCAATCGCAAGATCTGTTTTGCCTTTAAATGCTGCAATTATTGAAGTTACTAATTCTGGTAAAGATGTCCCAGTTGCGACGATAGTTAAACCAATAACAATTTCATTTACACCCAAAAGTGTAGCGAGCGTTTGAGAACCATTTACTAAAATATTCGAACCAAAGCTTAAAAGAAATATTCCCAATATTAACTTTAGTAAAATATTCATCTTCCCTTTATAGTTTTCTTTTAATTCTTCTATCTCTGGTTCAGCATCTATTGTCTCCTCTCCTTTCTCATTGATGGTATTGATTTCCCATATTGTATTTAAGATTAAACAAAATATTAGAAATACCCCTGCTTGCAATGTTAATAAGCCTGTTGATGACATAGCCCAAACTGCACAAGAAATTGCCATTAAAAGAGGCACATCTCTTCTAACTATTCTGCTTTTTACTTTAAGAGGTGTTATCAATGAGCTTATGCCCAAAACAACGAGAACATTAAAAATATTGCTTCCAATTACATTGCTTGCTGCGAGCGAATCACTGCCTTTTAAAATTGAACTCAAACTTACCAACAACTCAGGAGAGCTTGTTCCAAGAGAAACAACTGTCAAGCCAATTACTATTTGAGGTATTCCTAAAATTAAAGATAAAAATATGGCTCCTTGAATAAAGAACTCTCCTCCAGCAAAAAGTAGAACTACGCCTAAAACTATTTCTATTATTGGAAATAAAAAATCACTCATATTTAAGATTTAATTTAGATAATAAAAATTTTCATAATTGGTTAATAACTATCCTCGAATATCTATAAATTATTGTCAATTTTAATTTGCTGTTAAAATTGATTAAATAGAAAAAATTTTGAAGACTTTAAACATAATAAAACCTGATGATTGGCATTTACATTTAAGAGAAGGTCTTGTATTAAAAAATATCATTCAGTTTACCTCGGAATATTTTGGAAGAGCCATTGTTATGCCAAATACTAAAAGTCCCATAACAACAATCAATAGCGCTATTTCTTATAGGAAATCTATTGTTGAAGCGCTACCAGAAAGTTCTAAGTTTGAACCATTAATGACAATTTATCTTACAGATGACACTGATAAGGGGGAACTAATTAATGGTTTTAAAAATAATGTTTTTTTTGCAGCTAAATTATATCCTGCTAATGCCACAACAAATTCCAATCATGGAGTTAGGAAAATAGAAAATCTATATAAAATCTTTGAATTAATGCAAGATTCTGGAATGCCTCTTTTAATTCATGGGGAAGTGACTGATTCTGAAGTAGATGTATTTGATAGAGAAGAAGTATTTATAGATAAAGAACTCTCTCAGATAACTAAAAGATTTCCAAAATTAAAAATCGTTTTAGAACACATAACTACCTCTTATGCAGTGAATTTTGTTCAAGAAAATAATATTGGAGCTACTATTACTCCCCATCATTTGCATATAAATAGAAATGCAATGTTTTTTGGAGGCTTAAATAGTGATTTTTACTGCTTACCAGTTGCTAAGAGGGAAAATAATAGGCTCGCTTTAAGGAAAGCTGCAACAAGTGGAGAAAAATGTTTTTTCTTGGGAACTGACTCTGCTCCACATCTTCGGAAGTGGAAGGCTTTTTGTGGATGTGCAGGTATTTTTAATTCGCCAGTTGCAATAGAAAGCTATTTAACGGTATTCGAAGAGGAGGATGCTCTAGATAATTTTGAAAAGTTTGCAAGTTTGAATGGCCCTAATTTTTATAATTTGCCCCCAAATAAAGATAAATTAAAATTAGTTTCTAGACCTAACAAAATTAAAGAATATATTGATGTTGTTGAAGAAAAAAATATTGTCGGACAAATAAAGCCATTTCATGCAGGTGAAACTTTACAATGGCAAGTAGAAGGAATAGTAAATTAAAAAAAATTAGATTTAATCTGACAATTAAAAGTGTAAATATTCCAATTTTTCTTGGTTAAATGGGTTACTTTCAGCTACGATTAGTAAGCGCAAATTCCCATGGGAGTGTGGCGGAATTGGTAGACGCGCCGGACTTAAAATCCGTCGAGCGATTTAGCTCGTGGGGGTTCAAGTCCCCCCACTCCCATTATTTAATTATTTATTTTTAGTTCTGACGATAACTTTCAATAGTTGTTATGTTTTAACTAAGCAACCATAAATTAAAATGGAAAGTCTTTTCAATAATTCATTCGCTACTTTAATTGCCTATATCGGAATTATTTCTACCTATTTATTGGTTATCCCATTGTTTCTATTTTATTGGATGAATAATAGATGGAATATTATGGGCAAATTTGAAAGATTAGGAATTTATGGTCTTGTATTTCTTTTCTTCCCAGGTTTAATTTTATTTTCTCCATTTTTAAATCTCAGACTGAAAGGAAGTGGTAAAGGGTAAATAATTGACTAAAGGAAAAGTTATACAAATAGGTTTATTTATTTCATTAATAGGGTTAATTAGTTATAAATTTGTACCGCAAATTGGTATCGATAATTTTACAGCCACTACTCTATCAAGTTGTATCTTGATTTTGATTGTTATTACTTGGGTAACATCTTATGTTTATAGAGTTGTAAATGGAAAAATGACTTTCATGGAACAAAGGAAGCGTTATAGAAAAGAGTATGAAAAAGTTGTTAATGATAAACTAGAAATCAAATTCAACTCATTGTCAAAGGAAGAGCAGCAAAAACTTATGGAAGATTTAGAGAAAAATCCATAAATTTTTCATAGAAAAATATCTAAAAATTATGAAAGATAACAAAATGCAAATTACTAAAAATGAATCTTTATCTAAGGTAGATGAGATGTTTTGTGAGTTAAAAAATAAAAAAAAATTTGCTTTAATGCCTTTTATAATGGCTGGGGATCCCAATATTGAAATAACGTCTGAGATCTTATTAAAGTTACAAGAAAATGGAGCTGATCTTATTGAATTAGGTATCCCGTATAGTGACCCACTTGCAGATGGACCTGTTATTCAAGTGGCGGCCTCTCGCGCCTTAAAGTCAGGTACTAGCTTAAGAAAAGTAATTAAACTTTTAGAGTCTTTAAAAGGTAAATTAAATATCCCCATCATCCTTTTTTCTTACTTGAATCCATTACTATGTTTTGGATTTGAAAGGTTTTGTGAGATGGCATCTGATGCTGGAGTTTCTGGACTAATAGTTCCTGACCTCCCTTTGGAGGAAGCTTATAAATTTTCTAAAATAGTTAGTAACCATTCTATGGACTTAATTTTATTGGTAGCGCCAACTACTCCTTTTGAAAGAATGAAACAAATATCAAATCATACAAAAGGCTTTACTTATTTAGTAAGTGTTACAGGTGTCACTGGCGAGAGAAACAAAATGGAAAATAGAGTAGAAAATCTTATTGCTAAATTAAAAGATGTAAATAGCAATCCCATTGCTGTTGGTTTTGGAATATCAACTCCAGAACATGTTAATAAAGTTCGTGAGTGGGGAGCAGATGGAGTAATTATTGGGAGTGCATTTGTAAAACGAATCTCGAGCTCGAGTGAAAAAGATGTGGTCTATCATGTTGGTGAGTTTTGTAAAGAAATGCGTTTAGCTGCTGATCAAAAAAAATAAATATAAAGATAATTTATTAATTAAAAGAATTATTTATAGAAAATTAATTAAAAATGTTATGACCAATTTATTGTTGTTTTCTTTAAGATTCTTCTGTAGGTAATAATCTGATTTGTTTTCTTCCGAGCTTAATTTCGAATTCATCACCTGCTTTTAAATCAAGAAGTGCTGTATATGCTTTCCCAATCAGAAGATTTCCATTGCCTTGAACTGTAGCAATATAACTAAGTTTTCTTCCACCTTTTCCAATACCTGTAACTCCAGAATCACCAAGATTAACGCCTTTTGCTTCTAAAAGTGCTTCATAAAATGCGGTAAAGTTTAAGCGTTCACCTCCGTTTTTTTTAGTGGAAACATATCCACAGGCGCGAACGAGGTCAGATTTGCTAACATCACCAAGTTCTTTAACTTTTGCAAGGAGATCGCTACCAGTGAGCATAATTAATTAAAAGAAAGTTGTATTAAGTAACATAGCAATCTGCGTGTAATATATGCAATTATTAAGTAACTATTCATTCTATTATTTATATTTAAAATGGAAAAGTTTGTAGTTTTTGGAAGGTACTGTGAAGATGCAATTATTAAAAGGGAACCATTTCGAGAACAACATCTTAAGAGACTTAAAAACTTAAAAGATAGCGATGTTTTAGTTACATTAGGGCCAACAAAATGTACCAAATATTTGTTTGGAATTTTTAATGCTAATGATGTAAATGAGTTGAAAGATCTTATTGAGGAGGATATATATTGGGAAAAAGGTATATGGATTAATTATGATATTTATCCCTGGATTCAAGCATTTTAAATATGATTTACGAAAAAATTTAGTAGTTATAAACTATTTATTATAAAGAATTAATTTAACTTAAAAATACATATTTTTTTTGCTTTAATAATTCAATTATTTATCTTATTTAGGAGTTAAAACGATATTTATTTAAACATTAGTTTTTAAGAGGTTATTTCATTTTTAATTAAAAATATATTATTTTAAATAATATTTATTTACTAGTATCTTGATTAATCTGGTTTACTAATGAGTCGATATCTAATTGATTATATGGTGGTGTTTCTTTTGTTTCTAGATAATCGTTCTTGATATTGTTTAACCATTTTTGCTCAATCTTTATAAGATTTTTTGCAATATTGAACAAGCCGCCTTTTTTATATAATTCTTTCATTTTGAGAATAATCTCGGAGGTTCTACTCGATTTAATATTTAATTCATTTGCTAAGTCTTTTTGGGTAAATCCATGCGTTTTTAACCAATCTTTAATGAAGGAGACGAGTTCTTTTTCTTCCTGTATAGATAATTTACTCATTCAATAAAAAGGAAATAACTTATTAAGCTTATTCTCTGCTCTTGCTCTTATTGAAGGAGTCATGTATTTGCTCCATATACTGAGAACTGCTGTGAGGGCTACAAAATCATCACTAAAACCAACTAAAGGCATAAAGTCAGGGAAAAGATCAAATGGCATAATCAAATATGCTAGGGCAGCCATTAATGAAACTCTAACTTGCGCAGGAGTATAAGGATCTAATGCCATCTCCAAAACTTCTAAGGCAGGCTTAGCAATTGTTCTTCCCGCTTTAATAAGAATCTTGATAATGATATTTTCATCAAATGTTGAACTTTCTAAAACTTCAGCATCATAGATTTTTTCTTGGGTTTTGTAATTCTCTTTCATCCTTATAAATGAAATTTAAATATTTTTTTTAATGGAATTTTTAGGTAATACTATCAACTAATCCATTCTGTATTCCTGCTTTTCTAAGTTTTCTTAAAGCACGTTGAACAACTTGTCGGCAATATTCCCTGCTACAACTCATATGTCTTGCAACTTCAGCTAAAGTTCTCCATTCATTTGAGCCGTCTAAACCAAATCTTAAGCTTACTATCTTTCTTTCTTTCTCAGTTAAATTTGCTTTATCTAATAACTTCCAAGCCGAGGCTGTCCTTTCGGCTAATTCGGCTAATTCCATTGGGGGAGTTTGATCACTTGGAAGAATATCAACTAACTCGGAAGGATCTGATTTTGATTTAACAGTACCTTGGAGACTAACAGTGATGCTTCTCAATTCACAAGAAAGGAGTTCGTCAATTTCCTCTTTGGTTATTTTCATCTCTTCAGCTAACTCATAACTAGTAGGTGGAATACCCTTTAGTTGCATAAGCTTTGATTTTGCTGATCTTAGTTTTGTAAGTTTTTCATTAATGTTAACGGGGATCCTAATCGTTCTACTTTGAGTTGACAATGCTCTATTTAAACCTTGCCTAATCCACCAATAAGCATAGGTGGAAAATCTATGACCTCTAGACGGATCGTATTTTTCTACGGCCCTTGTAAGACCTAATGTACCTTCCTGAATTAAGTCCAGTAATTCTAATCCTTTCCCTTGGTATCTCTTGGCGAGGTTGACAACCAGTCTTAGGTTGGCTGTTATCATCTCGTTTTTAGCTTTTTCACCAATTTTTATCTTTTTTATCTCAGCTTCTGAGTATTCACAAGCGGGGCCTTTCCCTCCTGCCTCTTGACATCTATTAACAAGTACCACCATTTCTTGGACTTTTCTGCCCATTGTGAGTTCTCTTTCGGGAGTCAAAAGTTGATGACGACCTATTTCACCAAGAAAATCGCTTAATGAACTCACGATTTACCTCACTGTTAATATATTTAACTTATAGTCAATTCAGTAATAAGCCATACATGTAATAATTAATTAATAATTAATTAATAATTATTGATAAGCAAATTAACATTATTTTTTTAAAAGTTTAGGTAAAAAATTTTTTAAATTATAAATTTTAATTATTTAATTTTTCTTCTTGATTCTAGAACAGCAAGTACATCTCTCCACTCAACCCCTTTATGCATAAGGGCTACTTGCAGATGATAAATTAAATCAGCAGCCTCATTTGAGATTGAATTTTTATCATTATCTTTGCAAGCCATTATAAATTCTGCAGATTCCTCTCCTATTTTTTTCAAAATAGTATTACTACCTTTTGTTAATAAATGATTAGTGTAACTTTTTTCTGATGGATTTATTGATCTTTCGTTAATTGTATTAAATAATTCAGAGCAAATATTTGAGAAGGGAGTTGTTTTTTTCTCTTTTTTATCACTTTGATTAATTTTGATTTCGTTGAAAAAACAACTTTTTTCCCCAGTGTGACATGCTCCTGAACCATTTTGTTCAATCAAAAGGATTAGTGCATCATTATCGCAGTCGAATCTTATCTCCTTAAGTATTTGGGTACTTCCACTTGTAGCTCCTTTTCTCCAAATTTCGGATCTTGATCTACTCCAATAATGAACGTTTTTGGTTTCAAGTGTCATTGTCAAAGATTCTTTGTTCATCCAAGCAAGCATAAGAATTGATCCGTCAAGCCAATCTTGTGCTATTGCAGGGATTAATCCATAATTATCAAAGCGTAGATCCTCTATCGAAAAATTAGTTGAATAAGTCATTATGATCGTTATGTTAAATCCTACTCAATGTGTTTTATTAAAAATTATCCTAACAGTTAATTGATGTATATTCATTCTCTGAAATTTTCATGCAGCAAAAGTTACGAGGATTTTCCCTGTTCACATAGGCAATGGCGCCATGAAGGCCATTGCAGATTTGTGCATGGATATTCAAGATCATTCACCTTTTGGTTTACTGCAAAAAATTTAGACCTAAATGGTTTTGTTGTCGATTTTTCAAGTCTAAAGCCCCTAGAAAATAGACTAAAGGCGCAATTTGACCATACTTTTCTAATAAATAAAGATGACCCTTTGCTGAATTACTGGGAAAAATTACATGACTTAGATGCTTTAGATCTGAGAATTATGGATAATGTGGGAATGGAGTTCACCTCAGAATTAATTTGGAGATGGGCTAATGAATACTTACAGGATAAGGATAAGGGCAGAACATGTTGTTGGAAAACAGAATCAAAAGAAAATAAATCGAATAAAGCAAGTTATGAGGAAATTCCTGATTGGTTCAAATCTTAGATTAAAGTAGTAAATTTTAAAGTCATGTAGGATTCTTTAATTAGATATTTAATCAACATTTATCTCTCCATTAATCAGATAAATATTAATCTCGTCTTTATTAAGGTAATGATTATTCAATATATTATTTGAAATTTTTGTCTCAATTTGTTTTTGAATAATTCTTTTTAAAGGCCTTGCACCATAGGCATGATCGAAACTATTTTCGACAAGTTTGTTAATTGCTTCATCCGTAATTTTGAATTTTAAGTTTTTTTTGTGAAGTCTTTTTTCTAAATGTTGAAGCTGTATTTTTGCAATTTCTTTTATGTCATTTAATTCTAAATTATTAAAAATAACTATTTCATCAAGTCGATTTAAAAACTCAGGCTTGAAAAATTTTTTAATTTCATTATTTACAACTTTTTTAATTTCATTTGTATCTTCTTTTCTAACTGATAAATCATTTATTGATTGACTTCCTAAATTACTTGTGAGAACAATGATTGAATTTTTGAAATTTATTGTGCGGCCTTGACCATCAGTAATGATTCCATCATCAAGAACCTGTAAGAGAATATCCAAAATATCTTTGTGAGCTTTCTCTATTTCATCTAGGAGAATTAATGAATAAGGATTTTTGCGTACAGCTTCAGTTAGTTGACCTCCTGATTCGAAACCTAAATATCCAGGAGGCGCACCTATAATTTTGCTCACTGAATGCTTTTCCATATATTCAGACATATCCAGTCTTGTAATTGAAGAATTTGAATCGAATATTATTTTGGCTGTTACTTTACTTAGCTCTGTTTTCCCAACACCAGTTGGACCTAAAAAGAGAAAGCTGGCTAATGGCTTGCTTGGATCATTTAGACCAGTCCTTGATCTCTTAATGGAATCTGCAACTGCCCTAATTGCACTATCTTGACCAATAATTTTTTCTTTAAGGATTGACTCGAGGCTCAAGAGTTTATCTTTTTCTGACTGGTTTAAGTTCTGTACTGGAATAGAGGTCCACTTTGAGACAACTTCTGCAATATCATCAAAAGTTACCTCTTGTCTTAAAAGACTTGTATCTCCATTTTTTTGAGAATTTACTAAGGACTCACTTTTTTCTTTCAATTTTTTTTGCAAAGAATTTAAAGTTCCAAATTCTAATTCTGCTGCTTTGTTGAGGTCAAAACTCCTTTTGGCTTGATCTATTTGCAATTGAACAGATTCAATTTCTTCTTTTATGGTGCTAATCTCATCAATTTCATCTTTTTCTTTTTTCCATTGAGCGCCTAATTCTGCCTGTTTATCTTTCAGAGATATAAGTTCATTATTGATTTTTTTTAATCTTTCTATAGAAAAATCATCCGTTTCTCTTTTTAAAGATAATTTTTCCATCTCAAACTGTAGAACTTTTCGATCAATTTCATCAATCTCTTCAGGTTTAGAAGTTATTACCATATTCAATCTTGAGGCTGCTTCGTCGATTAGATCTATTGCTTTGTCAGGAAGAAATCTATCGTTAATATACCTTTCGCTAAGGGTGGCAGCAGCAACTAAAGCATTATCAGAAATTCTCACACTATGATGAACTTCGTATCTTTCTCTCAATCCTCTTAAAATTGATACAGTATCATCTATTGAAGGAGCATCAACTTTTATCTTTTGAAATCTTCGTTCTAAAGCAGGATCTTTTTCTATATTTTGTTTATGTTCATTAATAGTTGTAGCGCCAATACATCTTAGTTCTCCTCTTGCAAGCATTGGTTTTAATAGGTTGCTTGCATCTAATGAACCTCCACTAGCACCTGCACCAACTACCGTATGAATTTCATCAATAAAAAGAATAATCTTACCGTCTGATTCTTTCACTTTCTTTAGAATATTTTTTATTCTTTCTTCAAATTCTCCACGATATTTTGCCCCAGCTAAAAGTGAACCCATATCTAATGAAATTAGTTTCCTATCTTGTAGCGCAGAAGGTACATCGCCATTAATAATTCTCTGAGCTAACCCTTCTACAATTGCTGTTTTTCCCACCCCAGGTTCTCCAATAAGAACTGGATTATTTTTTGTTCTTCTACTCAATATTTGAATTGTTCTTCTAATCTCTTCATCTCTGCCAATAACAGGGTCTAAAATTCCATCTCGTGCTGATTGAGTTAGCTCGATACCATATTTTTCCAAAGACTCATTAGAACTATTAAATTTATTTTTTACTGCCGGATCTGACTTCATTTCCTTTATAGTTTGGAGAAATTCTGGAATACCTTTTTGATTTAAAATTTGAAATCTATATTTATCATCATAAGTGAAACCGTAAACTAAGTGTTCTGTTGATATCACTACATCATTTAAAGTATTTTTAATATCATTCGCCTTCTGAAATATTTTGTTAAGAGTATCACCAATATATAAATTATCTTGTTTATTTTTCATTTTTGCCTTCGCATTTAATGAAGAAATTATTTCCCTCTCAAGATCTTTTAGATTTACATTATTTTTTTTTAAAATCTTTTTTGTAATATTGTCATCTTTTATAAGAGCTAATAATAAATTATCAGAATCTACATTTTGTTGATAATTTTTATAAGCAATTTCTTTGGCAAAAATAAAACAGTTCCAAGCAGAATTAGAGAATTCGCTTGGAACTGTTTTCATTAATCAAAATTTGGGTATGACCGTAATAAAAACTAAGTCAAAAAAGGGTGTTTAACTATTTAGAAGATTTATTCAACAATAACTTTGCCTACCATTCCGGCGCCTCTGTGTGGCTCGCAATAGTAATCATAAGTTCCAGCAGTATCAAATGTTTCTTCCCAAGACTCTCCTGGAGCAAAAGCTAGGTCCGCATGACTTAATTCCTCATGCCCATCAAAAACAGCATTGTGAGGGGCAAGTTTATTATTGACAAATTTAACTGTATCACCAGCACTAATGGTTACTGTACTTGGTTCAAATGCAAGCATTCCAGCATCTGTTCCAAGTTTTACTTCAACAGTCTTAGCTGAAACTGATGAAATACCTAGACCTAGAGTTAAAACTATTGCAAATAACCCTGCAAAGATTGAACGTAACATAATAAAAGATTTGCTTATTTATACATATTACAAGGCTTGGGTAACCTAACTGCGAGAATTTTAATTGTTATTACAGCTTGGTAACTTTGATAATCTTAAAATATCATTCAGTGACTTGGCATAACTTTTAAGTTGAAAAGTCTCAGGATTAGTGATGGGGACATGATTAAAGTCATATTTTTTGATACTGAAGCTATCCCAAGGAGTAGTTTGAATGGGGAGAATTCTTAATAATATTTTTAGAATATTTTTTGTAAGCGGTATCGCAAAAAATCTCCTCATATTATGTTTCTTTAAAAGTGTAATTATGGCATCATCAATTGAAATGAATTTTTGACCTAGTACAAATTTTCTAAAGCCTTTGTATTGCTCTTCTTTATGATTTTTAATTAGAAACCCGCAAATCTGGGCGATATCATTTGCGTGTATAAAGTGAAATTTAGAATCGAGTTTTAAAAATCTTGCTAGCCAAAGCCACTTCCCAATTTCTTTCAATCCACTAGTTAAATAACTCACAGGATATTTACTTTTTTTTCCAAGATTCCCTCCAAAAACCAAGGTAGGGAATACAGCGAATGTTTTTTCTGCAAATGAGCTTTCTCTAAGTCTCTGGAAACATTCATATTTTGTTTGAATGTACTCTGTCCCATAAATCAATGATTCCCTCATTAATTCTGTTTGGGTATCAAGGATACTAGCTGTTGAAAAATAAATAATCTTTTCTAACTTTTCAATATCAAGCATTTCTAGTAATTCTTCAAAAGCTTTGATATTTACTTCATAGGCTCTTTTTGGATCTCCCCAAGCTGTAGCAGTATGTATTAGGTAACTAATTTGACTAATTTCCTTTTTATACCTATTTGATTCCCTGATATCGCACACCATTAACTTTACTTTTTTATTCTCTCGAAAAGAAATTGGCAACTTACTTTTGTCTCTTACCATGAGATAAAGCCTGAATTTTGTGTTTTTTAAAAACCAATCAACTAAATATTGGCCAACACATCCATTTGCACCTGTGATTAATAAGTTTTTATATGCCAAGACTTTGACTAGTAAGTGAGTTTTTTTCCATGTTCAAAAAATGTTTGAGCATTTTCTTCTGGAGTCCCAGGTAAAATCCCATGACCCAAATTAAGAATATATTTCCTGCCTTTAATTTTATTAAAAGTATTATCTATTCTTTTTTTTATTGATTCTTTGTTGCCGAATAAAATGCCAGGGTCAACATTACCTTGAATTCCTATCCCACTAGGGATTCTTTTGCAAGCCTCTTCAATATCAACTGTCCAGTCTAATGAGATTATATCTACTCCAGTCTTTGCCATTCTTTCTATGACACCAGCACTTCCTGAAATGTATAGAATTATTGGTGTTTCAGGGTATTCCTTTTTTACAATTTCAACAACTTTTTTTTGATATGGCCCAGCAAAGATATCGTAATCTTGTGGGCTTAATTGACCTGCCCATGAATCAAAAATTTGTACTACTTGAGCCCCAGATTTTATTTGATATTTAAGATATTCACCAATAGATTTTGCAAAATGATCAAGAAGTTTATGAAGTAAATCTGGTTCTTTGAAAGCCATTGATTTTATTAAAGAATAATTTTTACTGCTTTTACCTTCAACAACATATGCAGCAAGAGTCCAGGGTGCGCCAACGAAACCTAAAACTGTTGCTTTATTATTCACATCTTTTTTTAGGGAAGAAAGAACTTGGCCAACAAAGCATAAACTCTCACTTGGATTTAATTCTTTTAGATTTTCTATCTGACTAAGAGTTCTTATTGGCTCTTCAATTATTGGACCTTTGCTTTCTATTATTTCAAAATTTATTCCCATTCCTGGAAGAGGTGTGAGAATATCTGAAAAAAGGATCACACCATCTGGTTTGAAAGCATGAAAAGGCTGCATTGATATCTCATATGATAGTTCTGGATTTTCAGACCTTTCTCTAAAACTTGGGTAACGCTCCCTTAAATCTCGATAGATTTTCATATATCTCCCTGCTTGCCTCATCATCCATACTGGAGGCCTATTGACTTTTTTGCCTAATGCGGCAGCAAGTAGTAGCGGTAAATTTTCACCCATTTTTCAATTCGATATGTTTTTAAAAAAAAATTTTAAAATTCCAACTTAGAAATCTTACAATGCAAAGTATGTCAAAAGCATTATATGAACATTTATATGAAGTACTAAGTTAAATAAACCTTATTATCTTTTTGATTGATGCTTGAAGATACTTACGCTTAATGGGGGCAAAGCAAGTTCTAGAGCATTTTGATAATCATGAATATTGTAATTTATGGTTTCTTTACCGCCCATATTTCCTTTATTACTACCTCCATATCTTGATCCATCTGAATTAAATATCTCCTTGTAGAATCCCTCTAAAGGAACACCTACTTTATATGAACTATGAGTATTAGGTGTAAAGTTAGCTACTATAACAAGCCACTCATTAGTATCTTTTTCTCTTCTCATGAAACTTATTACCGAATTAGATCTGTCATTACAATCTATCCATTGGAATCCATAAGGATCAAAGTCGTTTTTCCATAACGCAGGTTCATTTTTATAAAGTGAGTTTAGGTCATCAATCAAGTTTCTGATACCTATGTGAGGCTCAAATTCTAGTAACTCCCATTGCAGATCGTCCCAAACATTCCATTCTTGTCTTTGTCCAAATTCCATTCCCATAAATATCGTTTTTTTGCCCGGGTGTGTCCACATATATGTTAGTAAAGCTCGAGTATTTGCATATTTCTTCCAGTCATCACCAGGCATTTTATGCAAAAGATGACTTTTCCCATGGACAACCTCATCATGACTAAGAGCAAGCATAAAATTCTCGGTGTAGTTATATGTTATTGAGAAAGTTACACTATTTTGATGGAATTGCCTAAACCAAGGATCTATCTCAAAATAATCAAGCATATCGTGCATCCATCCCATATTCCATTTCAAATTAAAACCTAACCCTCCCATGTCAGTTGGTTTGGTTACCATTGGCCAAGTAGTAGATTCTTCAGCGATAGAAAGTGCACCTGGAAAATGTTGGAAGAGTACATGATTAGCCTGTTGGAGAAATTTAACGGCTTCTATATTTTCATTCCCACCATTTTCATTAGGTATCCATTCTCCATCTGGGCGTAGATAATCTCTGTAAAGCATTGAAGCTACAGCATCTACCCTTATGCCATCAATATGAAACTCTTCAAACCAATAAACAAGGTTGGCTACTAAGAAATTTCTTACTTCGTTTCTACTGTAATTAAATATTAGGGTCCCCCATTCTTTGTGTTCACCAATGCGTGAATCTCCATGTTCATAAAGATGACAACCATCAAAAAAAGCTAAACCATGCTTATCTTTTGGAAAATGACCAGGTACCCAATCAAGAATTACGCCTATGCCCTCTTCATGACATTTATTGACAAACTCTCTAAATTCATTAGGTTTTCCGAATCTACTTGTTGGTGCATACCAGCCTGTAACTTGGTATCCCCATGAACCATCGAAAGGATGTTCAGATATTGGCATTAATTCAATATGAGTGAATCCTCTTTCTTTTACGTAAGGGATGAGTTTTTTGGTTAATTCAGGATAGGTTAATAATCTTGTTCCAGGTTTTAAATCAGCTGCAGGCACTGGTTCTCTTGGCTCATCATTGTCTTCAAGGTATTTATTATCTGTTGATTCGTGGAGCCAACTACCTAAATGCATTTCATAAACTGAAATTGGCTTGTTAATTTGACTGGAAGAATCTCTATTTGAAATCCAAGAACTATCATTCCAATTAAAGTTTTTCAATTTTGAAACTATTGAACCATTTTGGGGTCTAATTTCATGAAAGAAACCATATGGATCAGCTTTCTCATAAATATGACCTTGTTGAGTTCTTATTTCATATTTATATGTGTCTCCCTCTTTCATTGTTGGCATGAATATTTCCCAAATTCCCCCTAATCTTTTTTGCATTGGATGATGTCTTCCATCCCAAGAATTTATATCTCCAATTATCGAGATAGATTTTGCATTTGGAGCCCAAATGCAAAACATGACTCCTGTTTGATTCTTTTCTTCAATGAGATGTGCTCCCATTTTTTCCCAGATATGATGATGATTACCTTCTGCAAAAAGATGCCTATCAACTTCTCCCATCCACTCTTCTCTGTATGACCAGGGGTCATGTTGTGTATGTGTGATACCTCCTCGAGAAATTTTTATTTCGTAATTAGATTTTGGATTTTCAGGCAGGATTGCTTCAAAAAGCCATTTATGATTTATGCTTTCTGCCTTGTAGGTATTATTTTTATAATTTATTTTAACTTCGTCCGCTTCTGGCATCCATACCCTTATTACCCATTGCTCTTCATAAAAATGAGGACCTAATATTTTTAATGGATTATCATTGCAACAATTTTCTAGGTTGATAGCTTCTGATTTAATCCAGTCTGCTTGAATTGTATCGATCATGACTGGTAGATATTAAGGATTTATAATATCAAATGATTAACCAAAAAAATAATTATTTATTAAAAAAATGGGTCATTTTCATAAATGTTTTATTAAGACTAAAACTTAGAGTAATAATTCTATGATTTGATGAAGGCGCACCAGCATTTCCTTCCCCAAATCCAGGATTAACTCCAATAGCGGGATAAGCGGCTGCAGATATAGATAAGCGAAGCTTGCTACCTTTAATTAAACAAATATTTGTTGGCTGCATTGTTATTTGATAATTGGATTCTTCATTTATTTTGGAGTTTTTAACCCTTAAGAATCCAGTAGAAAATTGATTCACCTTCTCATCACCTTTTTCAACTAGAGATAAAGCAAGACAGATATCGAAATTGGGCTGATCACTTTTTACTAGTATTGCTAATGTGGGAACTCCTATTAAAGTTTGATCTTCTTCAAAACAATTGGTTTGAAAAACGCCTACATCAAGTCGTTTATCAATAATATTTCTGTTGAATTTTCCTGGATTTGGACCTAAATGACCACCGTCAGATGGAGTAGGTCTCCATGGGTCATTAACAATTGTGAACCATCCTGATCCTTTTGAATTTATGGTCAGACTTCCATCTTCTACATCTAAATTTGCTTTGCCATCACTTTTGAGTCCAAAAATAAATTCAGGGTGAAATTTATTATCTAAATCTTCCCATTTATTTAATGAAATATTCCATATTTTTTTCTCACCTTTTGAATTCTTAGAATTAAATTTTTCACCTGATTTTAAGTATTTATCAAAAAAATTTAATAAAGATTCTTGTGATCCCGCCCACCAATTTAGGTGTGTCGCATTCCCAATAATCATCTCTGGACTACCACCAGCTTCTTTAGATTTTTTATAAAGATCAAAGGCACCTTTTAAATGTGGATCCCAAAGTCCTCCAATAATTAACATAGGTTGTTTAATCCATGTTGAAATTGGCTTAAATTCTTCAAATGGGTGGGAATTATTTAAATTATTAAGCCATTCCAAAACAAAGTTATTAGGATCATATTTTTTTAAAATATCAATTCCTTCACTTAAATAACTTTTATTTTCTAGGGCTAATCTTATCTTCCCCCACTCAAAGAAATTATTTTCTCTTTTCATTTTTAGTGCAGCGATTTGAAGTCCCCATGCAATATTGTTATGCCACCAATATGCTCCTCCATCTGAGCACCAATGATCTTTAATATTCATCCCAGTCATTGCTGGAGACAAACAATCGGGCGGCTTTGAATTTAATTCACCAGTTAGTTGAGTAAATCCATGATACGAAAAACCATATAAGCCAAGTTTTCCATTACATTCTTTTAGAGACCTTACCCATTCATGTGTTTCCGAAGTATCGCTAGCTTCTTGAGAAAAACCATTAAAAACTCCTTCAGAAGAACCCATTCCTCTAACATCTTGAATTATTACCATATACCCTTTAGAAGCCCACCATTCAGGGTGAGAATAGGTAATAGTTGAAGCTATTTCCCTGCCATAAGGTTGTCTCATTAATAAAGCAGGCCATGGCCCAGTACCAATAGGCAACCAAATCCTTGATATAAGTCTTACCCCATCTCTAAGTACTAGAGACTTGTCAAACCATCTTGAAGGAGACATTTAGACTTTAGATAATGTCTGGACAGTGAAGTCCAATAACGTAAATAGAAAAGACCTCTGCGTTTACGGGAGTTAACTTTTTTTTGTTTGATACATACTCTATAGCTTTATCTGAACTAGCTGAAATACCTTTTGAATTAAACTCTCTAAACTTATTACAGAAATTCCTAGCTTCATTTGGATTCTTTTTGACACTTTCTAATAAATTTGATTGACTAAAAACAGGGTATAAAGTGTTGGAAAACAAAAATAACAAAAATAAAAAAGGTTTCATTATTACTAACTTTTTCTAAATTCTACATTAAAAAAAATTTTTAACCAAGATTTAAATTTATTTGGAAATCTGACTGGCTTTTTTAATCCATGCTTTTAAGAGAGTAAAAGTTCTATCTGTCTCAGTTTTTACTCTAAGAGTTCTTTCTAATCTGCCAATTTTGCGTTCTAATTCATATGGAGAAGATAGTGATAATGACTTAATAGAAGAAATACCGCAATGTAAAAGCAAATATGCTTGTGGTGGAGATATTCCAATTTCTTTTTTAAAAATAGCTATAGCTCT
Organism: uncultured Prochlorococcus sp.; assembly: GCA_902615165.1. Next base: position 19,861 of record CACMNZ010000006.1, on the reverse strand, counting down.
AATTTTCTTAAGATTATTCAATGTACATAGTGAAGATTTTCTTTGAATCTCATTTATATCTGGGTCCGAAAGATTACTTAATTTTTCAAAGTCAGTTAGATTATTTTGAATTAAAAAAGACTTCTCATGTCTAAAATTAGTTGGTAAAAAATCTAAAAAGGGTTTGCTTTTCATTTTTTAAACAGACTAATTCATTTTGACATTTTTCTGAATTTCTCCGATTACAACTGGTTTACTTACATCATCCGAAATTTTTTCAAGTTTCCTTAACCTTATTTTTACGTTCGCACCCGAACGGCTACCTTTCATTAGGTTTTCCGATAATTGTTGTAAAGTTGGTTCGATAGATTCTTCTGGAAAGTCATCATCTGCTTTAGCAATAATCAAATCGAACCCATTGTCAAATACAATTGGAACATATTTAGCACCTTCTATTACAACGTTTTCGCTGTAACTTTGTATAAATGCCCAACTACTCAAAGAAAGTAATAATGAAAAGATAGTTGCCCCAGTTATTCGAAATTTTAAGTCAAAATTAAATATGAAAGCTGCAATGGTGCAAATAAAAAGAAATATTCCAAATAATCCAAAAATTTTGGGTGTGTTCTCTAATAGTTCAAAAAAAGACATTTAGTGGCTTTGACCTGATTAATTTCTTATATTTTGTAAGCCTACTCTATTTTTGGGCTCTAACTTGAAAAAAATTAGATCTCTAAATTTAAAAACTAAGATTCTTGTAGTAGGGATGATTTTCCCTTTAGGTTTTTTGTGCATTTTTTTATTAAATAATTATTTAAAAGAAACTTATAATTCTAGAAAATTAGAACTAGAAGAAAGTATTGAGAATCTTTTAGATAAAAATGTTGATTTAGGTGATTATGCCGGGATTAGATTCTTTGGTATTGCTTTGGGAAATTCAAAAATTAATGATAAAAAAAATATAGATTCTGAAATTACAGCCAAAAATGTATATGTAGGCATTATGCCTTTTAGATCTTTTTTAAAACAAAAATGGATAATAAAAATAAGGCCTAAGCAAGCTGAAATTAATATTGATAGAGATTTTTTAAAAAGGAATAAATCTTATGAAAACGATAGAATTAAAAATAAATCAAAATTTAAATATGACTTAAATTTTAACTTTGATGATTATTCAATTCTTAATCTTAAAAAATTGGGATTAGAGACAAAAGTAAAAGGTAACGTTACTTATAAGTCAACTAATAGAGAAATTTTTGCAAACATAAGATCAAATTTTGATGGTAAAGGTCTTCTAGAATTTAAATTAAATACAAAACTCAATAATGACTTTTTAAAGCTAGAGTTATATTCTAGAGGATTAGATCTTAAAAGCCCTGAATATAATATTGGGAACAGAAAAATTAGTGTTAAAAAGGGTAACTTTAAATCCAACTTCAAATTTAATAAATCAGCAACACAAACATCTTGTAAAGGAACTTTTTCTTTTACTAATTTAAAAATAAAACCAAATGATTTCTCAGAAAATATAAATTCAGATTCAACTAGGTTTTTTTGTAAAGATAATCATTTAATAGGAAATTCCAAAAACTTAAATTATGGAACTTTGAATTCAAACTTTAATCTAAATATTCCATTAAATAAAAGTTCTGATAAAATTGACCTTAAAGCGAGCGTTGGATATGTTGACAGTTTGAATCCAGATATTGAACTATCGGGTAATGTTCCTTATTGGTTTGATAGAAGAAGTATTAATTTTGGTGATATCGATGCTAGTTTCAAAATAAATAGAACTCAATTATCTAATTTAAATATTTTCAGAAATAATGATATTAGGGGTTTTGTTACTGCTAAAGGCGAATTAAAAGGAAAAATTAGTGATCCCGAGATTTCAATAAAGTTTAATGTTGATTATCCGCACTTCAAAGGGATACGGATCAGAGAAATATGGGAGGGAGATATTAAAAATAAAAATGATAAATTTTTGTTGAATATGAAAAATAGGTACTCTCCAATTCCTTCATTTCTTTCAATGAAATTTGATTCTAGTCTTAAATTAGATAATTTATCTTTTAGTAGAATTTTTAATTCTAATAAAGGAAGCATAGAAGTATTTAAAGAGAATAATACTTATGTTTGGACAGCGAAAAATTTTCCTCTTGACGAACTTGAATTATCAATAAGAAACAATCAATTTGATAGAGTCAATGGGATTATTAATGGTGCAGGATCAGTATCTTTAGACCAGTCTTATCTTGATGGTCGACTGGCATGGAGTCTTGGTAGATATAGAAATATAAAGTTAGCAAATTCATTATTTGATTTTAAATTTAATGAGAATTCTTTTAATGTCAGCTCATCTTTGTATCCAATTGATGGAGGAATAATTGATGCAGAATATAACTCAAACATAAATAATAAAATCAGTTTAGACTTCATTAATACCAGTACTAGTTGGACAATTCAGACCGCCATTGATATTTTGAATTTTCAAAATAAAAAAGTTAATCCAATTAGTAAATTAAATATATTGGATGATTTTGAAATAAACAAAGATAATAATTCATTTAAAGAAAAGATTGATTTTATAAATAACTTTATTGAAAATAATAATGCGCAAGATGAAAAGGTTAACTTACAAAAATATTTAGATAAATTTAGTAGTAGATATGATGCGAAAGTATCTATTGAAGGCGAAAGGTCGAGTAACTACAAGATAAATGCAAAATTAAATGGCTATCTTGATACATCTAGAGATGACACCAAAAATAAAAAAGAAGAATTTTCTATTGATTTAAAAGGCGGATTATTAAGGGGTAAAGGTTCTTTGGAAATTAAAAAACTACCATTAAGTACTGCAAATATTTTTTTAAATCAATCAAGAGATTTAATGGGAGGTTTGGATATGAATTTACTTTATGATATTGATAAAAAATCTTTCTCTAGTGTAATTTCTTCCAATAATTCATCAATAAAAAATAAAAAAATATTATTTGATAAAGGATTTATTGAATTTAAAAACTCTATTTTTGATGTAGACATTTCTTTGCTTATAAATGACTCGGAAATCCCAATTAATATTGAAGGTTCAATACCTATAAATAAATCAGATAACTTAGATCTTCGTTTGATTGGCAATGGAAAATTTATTGAGTTAATAGATATTTTTGCTGCTGAATACTTTACCTTTAATGAAGGGGATGTGAATCTTCGGATGATAATTAAAGGGAATTTTAATAAACCAATCTTGAACGGTTTTATAGCAATTAAAGATTCCGAAATTGATTTTTATAAAAACATAGTAAAAGATATTAATAGCTTGATAATTTTTGACTTTGATTATCTAGATATCAAGAATCTAAATGCGAAATCGGAAGACTCTGGAGATATTTTTATAAGAGGTTCTTTGCCTTTTTATAGAAAGAATGATTCTGGTAAATCACAGATCAACATGATAACGAATAAATTTACTTTAAAAACTGACAATTCTAATTTTCTAATCGATTCAAATTTAGATTTAAGTGGATCATTTGAAAGTCCTGTTTTGGGTGGTTATGTATCTTTTAATAATGGATTTATTAATTTTAATAGCAATAATCAAAAAAATAAATTAGATAAAAATATTAAACGAAAAGATAAAAAGGATTGGCCAGAACTATATTGGGACAATAATCAGAGTATTGAAATAATTTCAAATGAGACAATTTTGAATTCTGTTCTTTTAGGTGAAACTTTACCTAATTATTTGAATAATTTGAGTTTTAATAATCTTAAATTAAAACTTGGTCCAGATTTTAGACTTCAATATTCTGAAATTGTTAAAGCTGAATTAGATTCGTTAGTTGATTTAAATATAAATGGAGCGGTAGGAAAAGATTTAAAGGCTAGGGGTTTAATAAAATTAAGTAAGGGCACAGCAAATTTATATACAACTCCTTTTAAATTGGACAAGAATAAAGATAACCTTATTTTATTTGCAGAAAGAAAAGGTATAGTCCCAGATGTAAACTTTTCTTTAGTAAGCAGAGTTCCTGATTCAATAATTCCAATAAGTGAAAATAATCTAGATACAAATATTTCTAGTAATTCGAATGCTGAGGTAAGTTCAGGTGGTTTAGGAACATTTGGAATTGGAAATTCAAGATTGATAAAGATTGAGGCCTCTTATAACGGACCTTTAGATCAATTATCATTTGAAGATGAAAATAAAAGAATCCAATTAAGGAGTACTCCAAGTTATAACAGGTCGCAAATAATTGGTTTGATTGGAGGTAACTCTGCAAATTTAATAAATAGAGCATTTATTTCTCAACTTAATAATGCAGATGCTTTTAGTGAAAGATTTCAAATATCTTTATATCCAGCCTTAATAGAAAACAATGATTCTTATAATAATATTTTTTCTAGTGATAATTTAGATATAGAAAATGATGGACAAACATCTTCTAATACCCAATTTTCTTCACAAGCTTGGGTAGCTGAATTAGGACTTGATATAACTGATGCAATTAATTTTGCCTTTCAAACTGTTCCAGGTAGAGATGACATTTCACCTACAGGAATTTTGACTTTTCAGGCAAGTCCAAATTTAGAATTATTAGGATCTTATGATTATGATGGAGATTGGAAAAGTCAAATTCAATTATTTTTTAGATATTAATTCAGAAAAAAATTACTTTAAAGAATCGTTAATTTGAATTATTATTAAATTAACTAAAAAATACTATGGCTAATATCTTTGAAGTTCCTCAACCAGGTAATGATCTTTTAGAAAAAGCTGATAAAGTTCGTTTGGCATCAATAAAAATAAGTCAAACTGAAAATAAAAATCGAATTAAAGCCTTAAATTTTATGGCTGATTATCTAGAAAAAAATACTAAAGAAATATTAGAAGCTAATAGTGAGGACTATGAAAGAGCAGAAAAAAAAGGAATTTCAAATGCTTTACTCTCTAGATTGAAGTTATCAAAAGAAAAATTAAATTCAGGAATTGAAGGAGTAAGAAAAGTTGGAGACTTGGCGAATCCTGTAAATCAAGTTCAAATAAAAAGAGAGCTTTCAAAGGGATTGATCTTAGAAAGAAGAACTGTGCCGATTGGAGTCTTAGGAATTATTTTTGAATCAAGGCCAGATGCAGTAATGCAGATTAGTTCTTTAGCAATGAGATCAGGCAATGGCGTAATGCTTAAAGGTGGTAGTGAAGCTAATTTAACAAACACTTCAATAGTCAATGCCCTACAACAAGGTTTATATAAATCAGGTCTTGATAAAAATGCAATATGTTTATTAACAAGCAGAAAAGATAGCATGGCGATGTTAAATCTTGAGAAATATATTAATTTAATAATTCCAAGAGGAAGTAATGAATTAGTTAAATTTATTCAGGAGAATACAAGAATTCCTGTGCTAGGCCATGCTGATGGAATTTGTCACTTGTTTATAGATATTGAGGCAAATCTAGAGATGGCTTTATCAGTTTCTTTGGACAGCAAAATTCAATATCCTGCAGCATGTAATGCTATCGAAACTTTATTAGTCCATAAAGATATCGCACCAGCTTTTTTAAAAAAGGCCATCCCTTTATTTAATTCTCATGATGTTAAATTAATTGGAGATAAGAGATCAGTTGAATTAGGATTAAAGTGTGAGGCTAGTCTAGAAGATTGGAAAACTGAATATTTGGATTTAATTTTATCGATAAAAATTGTTGATGATCTGGAGGAGGCAATCGCACATATTCAAAAATATAGTTCAAAACATACAGATGGAATAATTACTGAAAATTCATATACTGCCAATAAATTTATGAATGTAGTTGATAGTGCAGGTGTTTTTCATAATTGCTCTACTAGGTTTGCAGATGGCTTTAGATATGGATTAGGAGCTGAAGTTGGCATATCTACTCAAACTCTTCCACCAAGGGGACCTGTAGGTCTAGAAGGTTTGGTAACTTATAAATATTTCCTAAAAGGTGATGGGAATATAGTTGATGATTTTTCATCAGGAAAGGCTATCTATACGCATAAAGATCTTTAAAACTTTTAAAGATGGAAACTTTTTTAAAAATTGAGAATATTAAACTTTGGGCTAGGGTTGGTGTTCTTGATGAAGAAAGGGAATTGGGGCAACTATTTACTTTAGATATATTTTTGTGGACTGATTTTGAAAAATCTACAGTAAGTGATGATATAGAAAAAACAATTGACTATTCAAAACTAGTTCAAATTTTAAAAGACCAATCAAAGAAAATATATTGTTTCACAATCGAAAAATATTCAAATGAAATTTTAGAAATCATTGATCAGGAATTTAATCTTTCTAAAGTTAAAATTATTTTGACAAAATGTAATCCTCCAATCGCAGGTTTTCATGGGAAGGTGTCAATAGTAAGAATTCTTGAAAATAATTAAAGTATTGGAAAAAAGAAATCCCATTATATTGATTCATGGTCTTTGGAATACTTCAAGTATTTTTTCTTCTATAACCTCAAAACTTGATGATATTGGTATTGAATATTTTGCCCCAACTCTTAAGCATTCATATGGAATGACTTCAATTCAAGATTTGACTAATAAATTAAACGAATTAATTTTAAAGAAATATGGTTTAGAAAAAGAAATAGATATTTTGGGATTTTCAATGGGAGGAATAATTGGTAGACACTGGCTTCAAAAATTTAATGGGTATAAAAGAACAAGAAGATTAATATCTATAGGTTCCCCTCACAAAGGAACTTTGATGGCTCAATTAATACCTAAATACCCCTTTAGAGGAATATCTGAAATGAAAATAAATAGTAAGTTTTTAAGAGTACTCGCAAATAATGATTTTTTTCTTGATGAAATTGAGTGTATAAATTTCTTTACTTATTGGGATCTGATGGTTTTCCCTGGCTGGTGGACAAATTTAAATCTTGGAAAAAAAATATCAGTAAAAGTATATAAACATAGAAACCTAGTAAGAAATAAATCTGTGGTTGACAAAATATTCGATGAAATTATTAAGTAGCTCCAGATAGACCTAAGTGCCTTATTAAGGAATTAGTCTGTGGCTCTCTTCCTCTGAATCGTTTAAATATGTCTAATGGAGGTAGACTTCCTCCTAAGCTAAGTATTGTATCTTTGAATTTCTTTCCTATTAACTTTAAATCTTCAGAGTTTTCTAGATCAGCTTCTTCAAACATTGAAAATGCATCAGCACTTAGAACTTCAGCCCATTTATATGAGTAATATCCTGCAGAATATCCGCCTGCAAATATATGACTAAAACAACAAAGAAAGTGATCTTCTTGAATTGGTTCAATAACAGTAGTATGTTTTGCAATTTCTCTTCTTATTTTATCTGCTGTTTTCCCTTCGTTTTTATCAATATTACTGTGCAATCTGAGGTCTGTTATTGCAAAATGAAGTTGTCTAAGAGTAGCCATACCACAATTAAAAGTTCTATTCTTTAGGAGCTTTTCAAAATTCTCATCGGATAATTTTTCTCCTGTTTTGTAGTGCTTAGCAATATTCATAAGTGTATTTTTATGAAAACACCAGTTTTCCATAAATTGACTTGGAAGTTCGACTGCATCCCACTCAACGTTATTGATGCCAGCTGCTTGAGGAAGATTTACAGTAGTAAGCATGTGTTGAAGACCATGACCAAATTCATGGAAAAGTGTCTGAACTTCTTCAAAACTCATCAAACTAGGTTTGTCTTTTGATGGTGGGGTCTGATTACAAACGAGATAAGCTACCGGGAGGGTCTTTTTGCCAAGAATATTTTTATTCAAACATTCATCCATCCAAGCCCCTCCCCTCTTTGATTCAGGCCTCGAATATGGATCTAGGTAAAATGATGCTATTTTGTCATTATCTTTATTGAAGATATTAAAAAATAAAACGTCATCATTCCACAGAGGTGCCTCATCAGTCGCCTCGACTACTTTAATTTCAAAAAGTTTTTCACTTAATTTAAATAAACCTTTTAAAACATCATTTAGTGGGAACCAAGGTCTCAAAGACTCTTGATCCAAATTGAGCTTTTCCTTTCTTAGGAGTTCGGACCAATAACTAATATCCCATGGCTCGATATTCTGTGATTTTGGAAATCCATTAGCTTTAGAAAACTTATCGAGAGTTTCTAATTCAATTTTTGCGGTTTTGAATGCTGGCTCTCTCAATTCTTCTAAAAGGTTTTCAACATTTTTAATTTCTTTCGCCATTTTCGTTGACAAACTTAGTTCTGCCCAACTTTTATAACCAAGAAGATTAGCCTGTTTAGTTCTAAGAGATAATATCTCTTCAATGATTAGAGAATTATTTTTTTCTCCTTGAGATGCCCTACTAACGAATGCCTTGTATAGTTTCTCTCTAAGGTTACGGTCGGTCGCATATGTCATAAATGAAGTATAAGTTGGAATATCTAGACTTAATTTCCAAGGACCATTTTTGATATCGACTTCTTCATCATTTTTTAAGTGGTTGTGTGCAGAAATTGCCATCAATTCAAGTACTCGTTCAGGAAGACCATCGACTTCAGATTTTTTATTTAAGATTAAAAACCATTTATTAGTGGCATCAAGAACATTATTGCTGAAGTCTGTTGATAGCTTTCCAAGCTTTTCTGAAATGTTATTAAATTCTTCTTGATTATTCTTTGGTAGTGAAATTCCTCTATGTTGCATTTCAATAATTTCTTTATCCAAAATTCTGTTTTTGATTTGACCAAAGTTATTTGTCTCTTTAAGCTTCACCAAGGAATTGTAAATTATTTTACTTTGTCCGAATTTATTACTCAAGCTAATAATCTCTGGAAGAAATTTTGAGTAAATGTCTCTTAGACTTTCAGAATTATTTACTGCATTTAGGTGACTTATTACTCCCCAACTCCATCTAAGAATTTCATTGAGTTCATTTAACGGATTTATAACATTATCCCAATTTAAATCATTGTGAATCAAATAGTTAGATAAATTTTTCTCTATGTTTTTAAAATCTTCAGCTATCTTTTCTAGTACTAATGGAAATTGTTTACTTATGCTTTCGGGAGTAAATTTTTTAAATTCTGGTAGTTCTCCATATTTAAAAATTGAGGTATCCATTTATTTAAAGTAATCTAATTAACTAATGTCGGTAGTAACCCTATTAACTTAGCTAAAGTGAGCTGCTGACTGAGAGCATTCGTTGAAGATTCATATAAATTTATTGCAATTTTTGGCCAAAAACCTATCACTAAAGTAGGCAATAATAAGCTGAAACCAATAGTCAATTCTCGACCATTCATCTCTTTAACTGTAGCTAGTGCAGGAATTCTAGGGCCAAAGAATACTCTTCTACACATTGATAGTAGATAAATTGGTGTTAAAACTAAACCTATAGCCGCAATAAGAATAGTGATCGATCTAAAGATAGAGCTGAAACCTTCTTGACTAGTGATTCCTAAAAATACAGTTATTTCACTTATGAATCCGCTCATCCCAGGCAGTGCTAAAGAGGCCAAAGAACTGGCCAAGAAAAAAGCAAAAGTTATTGGCAGGACCTTTGCTAAACCACCCATATTGGGTATCGAAAGAGTATTTGTTCTTTCATAGAATGAGCCCGTAACAAAAAACATAGCTGCAGCGATAAGTCCGTGGCTTATCATTTGGAGCATCGCCCCACTTATACCTAAAGCATCTACTGCTCCAATCCCTAACAGAACAAAACCCATATGGCTCACTGAGCTACATGCAATTCTCCTTTTAACATTATCTTGGGCAAATGCATTAAGAGCTCCATAAATTATATTAATGATTCCAAGAATAATTAGCGCTGGTGCAATTTGAAGATGTACCTCAGGTAGTATTTGAACATTGAATCTTAAGAGGGCATAACCTCCCATCTTTAAGAGTATTCCTGCGAGTAACATTGAAACTGGAGCATTAGCCTCTCCATGAGCATCTGGTAGCCAAGTATGTAATGGAAAGATAGGAAGTTTTACTCCAAAACCAATTAAAAATCCTAAATAAGATAATAAAGCTAGGCTGCCTGTCACATGTTTATTGGTTAAATCGGTAATATTTAAAGTAAAGGTATCACCACTCAAGGCAAGTGCTAACCCACTTATGAGAATTAATAGAGAAGCTAAGGCTGTATAAAGTATGAATTTAGTGGCCGCATATAATTTCTTTTTCCCTCCCCAAATAGCAATAAGAAGATATACCGGAACTAATTCAAGTTCCCATGCCAAGAAAAATAATAGAAAATCTTGAGAAAGGAAAACTAAAGCCTGTGCTGATGCTTGTATTAATAAAAGAGCAAAATATAAATTAGATTTTTTCTTAATTTTCCAACTAGCCGCAGCCGATAAAAATGTAATTAACCCACTTAATGCTACTAAAGGAGCAGATAACCCATCTACCCCAAGAGACCACTCTAAGCCTATTGATGGTAACCAAGAAGCTCTTTCTACAAGTTGTAAAGAGCTATCTGAAGTATTGAATTTTTGAAAAAGGACGCCGATTATTAGTAAAAAGTCTATAAATAAAAAACTTAATGAGATATTTCTAGGGAGTGTGTTATCTTCTCCTTCTTTTGAATTCAAGAAAGGCATTATTAATGCCCCAATTAAAGGCAGTAAAACAATTGATGATAGCCAAGGAAAAAATTCTAAATTCATTTATGTAATGAATAATTTTTTTATTCTAGTTGAAGTTGTACTAGCTTGAGACTATAACATTAAAAATGCCTAAGTAAAACTACTTACCAGAGATAGTGCTAAATTGGCTGCCCATTGTTTGAACATTTAAGAATGGTGCTCTGCTTGCTACACCTGACTTCTCCCATGCTTTCACCATGGCTTGACTGACGTTTTTACCATTTTCTTTTTTACACAAAGCCAGGATACTTGGCCCAGCGCCACTAATTGCGCATCCTAGAGCACCTGCATTTAGTGCGGCATCTTTAACTTCTAATCCACCCTTAATAAGTTTCCATCTGTAGGGTTCATGTAGCTTATCAAACATTCCTTCTTTTATAAGTTCCGCATTCCCTGCTTTTAAGCCGTTAAGTAACAGAGTAAGCGCCCCCATATTTGTCACTGCATCTGATATGGGTACATTCTTAGGCATAACTTTTCTTGCTTCACTTGTACTTAGACGAATTGCAGGTATTGCTACAACAGCTTTAATTGAATCGTGCCAATCACATCTAATGATTCTCCATCTCTGAGAAGAAGACCTTGCTGTCAAACAAAGTCCACCCAGAAGAGAGGGCACTACATTATCAGGATGACCTTCTATATCAATGGCAAGTTCAAGGAGTTTTTCTTTGGATAATGGAGAGTCCATTATTGCATTTGCTCCGATTAGTCCAGCAACTATTGCTGTCGCACTACTCCCTAGCCCGCGTGCAGGCGGCACAGCCAATTTAACTCTTGCTTCAAGTGCAAAAGGATCCATTTTTGCGCTCTCCCATACTTTCTGAGCTGCTCTAAAAACTAAGTTTTCAGGTCCTCCTCTTAGGTGATTACCATCTGTACTTTCCATTATTAAATCAAATCTATCTCCACCACCTTCAATCCTTGTAAAAATAAACTCATTATACAAATCTAATGCTGCACCAAGACAATCGAATCCAGGACCTAAATTGGCAGTTGTTGAAGGCACTGTTACCTTTATTTTTTTACCTACTTCAGGAATAGACATTTTTTGTTTTTAAGTTTTTAAAAGCATTTTTGCTCTGCAGGCTGCACTAAAAAGTCCAAACTCTTCATCTAAAATTACTTTCATAGGTATTGTTTTAAGAATATCTTTTAATCTTCCCTTGTCGAAAAATTGTTTTAAAAATAAATCTGATTTAAAGTTTTTGAAATGTTTTGATGCTGTTCCTCCAGAAATCCATAACCCGCCAAAACATAATTCTTGAAGAGCAACATCTCCCAATAAAGAGGCATAAGCGCCTAACCAAATCCTCTCAACTTCAATCATTATCTGATCCCCTTCTTTGGAAAGTTTACAAATTTTTTCAGGTAGTTCTTTTCTCGCATTATCAAATATCTTAATTTTTTTTAAATATTCTTGTAGAGGATGGTTTTGGGCATCAGGTTTGCTTAGTCTCCATTCGGCTATTCTTGATAAACCAGTGCCGCTAATAATTCTCTCACAAGATATCCTTTCAACTTTTAGGTAATTTATAAGCCAAATTTTTAACTCCCATTCTAATTTTGACTTTGGAGAGTATTCAACGTGTCCTCCTTCGCTGGCTAGAACTTTTACTTTATTTCCTGATATTAGACCTCTTGCAATGCCCAAACCAGTACCGGCTCCAACAATGGCATGCAAATCATTGTTAGTACCTTCAGATTGTGATCCATTCTGTATAGTTGAATATTGATTTTTTTTTAAAAAAGGAATTCCATAAATTTGGACTGCAAAATCATTTATTAGCTCGCATTGTTCAAATTGAAATTTATTTTTTAATTTATTTCCTGAAATATTCCATGACAAGTTCATGATTTTTGCGTTGTTGTTAGATAAAGGACCAGCCACAGCGAAACATGCAGAAGAAGGATGAGTAATATTTTTGCATTCATTTTTGAGAAAATCTTCAAGGATTACTTCAAAAGAATCCCAATCAGAAGATATATATTTCTTCTTGAATAACAATTTAGGCGAATCATCATTTATTACTCTCTCGAATATTCCCAAAAGAACCTTGGTACCTCCTAGATCACAAGCGAGAAAATTCATATATTAAATTATTCTGTTCTCCCTTTTTTTTCTATTAATTCATTCATTAATTTGTATAAATTTGGTAGATCGAAAATTCCTAAATTTGTTCCATCCAAAGCTCTTAAAGCGACTGAATCAATTTCCTCTTCTTTATCTCCAATAACTGCAATTAAAGGAACTCTCCCGAGAGTTGCCTCTCTTATTTTATATCCTATTTTTTCATTCCTAACATCAACTTTTGATCGGTAACCATTATTATTTATAAATTCATTAAACTTTAAACACTTTTCAATATTTCTATCAGTAATGCTCAAAATAATTATTTGGTAAGGCGCAAGCCAAATTGGGAATTTTGCCTCATATTGTTCAATTAAGATTCCGATAAATCTCTCAAAGGATCCTAAAATTGCTCTATGGAGCATAACTGGATTTCTTTTTTCATTTTCAATATCTACATAAGTTGCATCCAATCTAATAGGCATTGAGAAATCAACCTGAATAGTACCGCATTGCCAAACTCTATTAAGACAATCTTTTAATGAGAATTCTATTTTGGGACCATAAAAAGCCCCCTCGCCTGGTTGGAGTTCCCATTTTAGGTTCTTATTTTCAAGAGCTTTGGTAAGAGCTTCCTCCGATTTATCCCAAATCTCTTCACTACCTACCCTTTTTTCAGGACGGGTTGATAATTTGATAATGATTTCATCAAAACCAAAAGTTTTATAAACTTCGAAAACAAGATCTATAAAAGTTGATACTTCTTCTTGAATTTGCTCTTCTGTGCAGAATATGTGTGCATCATCTTGAGTAAAGTTTCTTACTCTCATTAAGCCGTGTAGTGCACCAGAGGGCTCATTTCTGTGACAAGAACCAAATTCAGCAAGACGAATAGGTAAATCCTTATAACTTTTTAAACCTTGATTAAATACTTGAATATGGCATGGACAATTCATTGGTTTAATTGCATAAGTTCGATTTTCTGATGCAGTAGTGAACATATCGTCTCTAAATTTTTCCCAATGACCGGATTTTTCCCAAAGAGATTTATCAACAGCTTGTGGTGTTTTGATTTCTAAATAATCATTTTTTTTGAGTATTTCTCTAATGTACTTTTCCAATACTTGGTAGATTGTCCATCCATTTGGATGCCAAAAAATCATTCCTGGAGATTCTTCTTGTATATGAAATAGTGAATGTTTTTTACCAAGTTTTCTATGATCCCTTTTTTCCGCTTCTGCAATTCTTATTAAGTAGTCGTTGAGCTCTTTTTCTTTTGCCCACGCAGTCCCATATATTCTCTGTAATGATTCATTCTCACTATTCCCTCTCCAGTATGAACCTGATAATTTAAGTAATTTAAAATGTCTCAAATGTCTAGTATTAGGTACGTGAGGCCCTCTACACATGTCGATATATTCTTCGTGTTTGTATAAATTGATGAGACCATCTTCAGGAATTTCTTCAATTATTCGTAATTTAAAAGTCTCATCTCTTTCTTTAAAAGTTTTAAATGCCTCCTCTTTAGAAACTTGTAAAATTTCAACGTCATAATTTGTTTTTATTAATTTATTAATTCTATTTTCAATTTTTATTAAATCTTCAGGAGTAAATCTGTATTTTGAAAAAATATCGTAATAAAAACCATCTTCAATTACAGGTCCAATCGCCATTTTGATATCAGAGTAAATTTGTTTAACTGCATGACCAATAAGGTGAGCGAAAGAATGTCTTATTATTTCAATTCCTTCTTTATCTTTTGATGTGATGATTACAACTTTGGAATCTTTATTTATTGGAATTGTTGCATCAAGAAGAACATCATTTACTTTCCCAGCAATTGTTGCTTTTGCTAATCCAGCGCCTATACTCTGTGCAATTTCTAGAATAGTTACAGATTTTTCGAAAACCTTTTTTGAACCATCAGGCAAGGTAATTATTGGCATAATTTATTTCTCCATTTCAAAAAATCCCAATTTTGATTTAACTCTTTTTAAAGTCTGATTCGCTAAATCTTCAGCTTTTTCCTTTCCTTCATTAAGGATTTTATTTAGTTGATAGGGATCATTAATTAATAATTTATATTTTTTCTGAATAGGTTCTAGTGATTCAATAAGTTGTTCTGTAATTAATTTTTTAAATGTGCCCCATCCAGTCTCTGAGAATTCATTTTCACATTGAGAAATTTCTTTGCCAGATAATATTGAATAAATCATCAAAAGATTTTTAGATTCTGGTCTCTCAGGGTTGTTAAATTCAATTCCAATAGAACTGTCACTTTTTGCTCTTTTAATTTTTTTTGTGATTATTTCAGGAGGATCTAATAAGTTAATGCGACTGCCCTCATTAGGATCACTTTTGCTCATCTTTTTTGAACCATCAATTAAACTCATTATTTTTGAACCATTCTTCATGATGATTGGTTGAGGGATCTTTAAAATATTTTTATCCTTACTAAATCTGGCATTAATTCTCTGTTGTGCAATATCTCTCGCAAGTTCAAGATGTTGTTTTTGATCCTCACCTACTGGTACGAAGTCAGCATCATAAAGAAGGATGTCTGCAGCCATAAGTATTGGATAGTCAAATAATCCAATAGATACATTATTACCTTGTTGTATAGATTTTTCTTTAAATTGAATCATTCTTTCCATCCAATTTATTGGGGTCATGCAATTTAATATCCAACAAAGTTCTGAATGCGCTGAAATTTGACTTTGGACAAAAATTGAACATATATTTGGATCTATCCCACAAGCGACGTACAAAGCCGCTGTAGAGATAGTGTTTTTAGATAATTCTTTGGGATTATATGAGGCTGTTATTGCGTGCAAATCAACTACACATAGAAATGTTTCATATTGCTCTTGAAGCGTAACCCAATTATTTATGGCCCCAAGCCAATTCCCAATATGTAAATCACCAGTTGGTTGAACTCCAGAAAGAATTCTTTTTTTATTTGCCATCCTCTTCTACTTCGCTAGGTTGGATCTCTTCAGTTGATGTACTTTTTACAGGTCTTGCAAAAGGGTCAGGGGCTGTTTTTGTCTTTTCGTCATAAGAATTTTGTGATTGTCTACTCGGAGAAGAGTTTTTATTATTTTTTGCATATTCTTTGATTGATTCAATCAATTTTTCGTCTTTGATCATATCGCTAAGTGTTCTAACAGAGAAACCCAGAACTGCAACTGTAGATCTTAATTGAAAGGTCTCTTGTATTGATTTAACAGCTTTCATTTCGTTATCACTCAATCTTATGCGGAATCCTCCTCCATCTCTTCTGCCGCCCGATCTATCTCTGAAATTAGATTTTTCGTTGTTAGAACGACCTCTGTAATTTTCTTGTCCAGAATTATTGCTGAAATTTGAATTAGACATCTTAATGTTTCTTAAGTTATTTAAATAGTCTATTAACTTAGCATCTTGTTATGCAATAAGTCTTTTTAAAAGGCTTAAATTTTTATCTTTTGATTAACGACTTATGAAATTTTGCTTTTCTCATTCACAACTTGCATTAAAATAAAATTAGAAAAATAAAGTATTGTGTTTGATATTAGTAAAGACAACCTTTTAAAGGATTTCATAAAGTTTCCAAAAAAAAATCTTCTCATTATTTTATTATTGTTAGGTTTTGGGGAATGGTTTGTCAGTGACTTAATTCATTTTGCAGGAGGCTCAATAGGATTTTTTGCGTTGTGTGTGGGTGGATATTTTTACTTGAAGAATGATAAGCCTAAATTTAATGAGCCTAGTAATTTAGATGGTTGGATAAACCTATGTAATGAAGATTTAAATTTTTTTGAAGAACTTGAAGCAACAAATGAATTAGAAAAACAGAATTCAAAAAGACAAAAAACACTTGAATCTATTCTTAATAGATGTGAAAAAGAAAAAATAAGTTGCATTGGACAAAAAGATTATCAAAGTTTTCAATCTGTTTTGAAAAGTAATTTCAAAGCAGATAAGTTTGACTTTGATTTATACGAAAAACTGCCTAAATACAATTCTTCTCAAGTTATTCCAGAAGAAGCTTTGAAGAGTGATGCAATCTTGTATTTTATAAACTTGCCTTTGTCGGTAAACGATTTTTTGTGGCTGGAAAAGTTTCCTAAAAATATGCCAATCTGGTTGGTAGCTTTTACTTCCAACCAAATAGAAGCCAAAAATCAGATAGAAGACTTAAAGTCTCAAATTTCAAGTAAATTTACAAACAAAATTATTACTTTTGATGTGAATAAGAGTGAAATAACAAATATACCTTTTTCTTTAAGGAAGTTTTTCATAAGTTCATCTAAAAATATTGAAAATACAAAAAAAAGGCTCTTGAAAGAACTTCATGCTGCCTGGCAATCTGAAATTGAAGGTATAAGAAGAATGCAGTTAAAAGGTATACAAAGAAAAAATCAAATTCTTGTAGCAACAACTGTTTTCTTATCTCCTATCCCATCAATTGATGTTATGGCAATGACAGTATTAAATTCTTTAATGATTAAAGAAATTAAGTCTATATGGGGATGTAATTGGTCTCCTGAAATTTTAGATAAAGTATCCAAAGAGATTTTAAAAACTGCAATTGCTCAGGGAGTTATTGAATGGAGTGGACAGACTCTAATTGGCATAACAAAATTACATGGCCCAAATTGGCTTGTCTCTGGAACATTTCAGGCTGTCAGTGCAGCTTATTTAACAAGAGTAGTATCATGTTCTTTGGCTGATTTTATGGCAATAACAAAAGGAGTAGAAGAACCTGATTTGGATTTTATAAAGAAAAATTCTGAGAAAATAGTTGAAGAAGCTTTTGAAAAAGAAAAAATAAATTGGAAAGGATTAATTTCTGATCTTAGAAAACCACTTATGAAACTATCTTTTAATTCATAGTCTTGGGCTGGATGTTAAAAATGAAAAAAAATATTTTTTTTTTAAGTTTGATACTTCTCCTTTCTATTGCCTCAGGCTCATGTAAGAGAATATCAAATAAAAATGAAACTAAAGAAGTAATACTGGCAAGTTTCACTGTTTTGGCGGATATAATTAGTAATATCGCTAAAGATGATTTTATTGTTAGATCAATAACGAAACCTGGAGTTGAAGTTCATGGCTACCAACCAACTCCAAGCGATTTGGTAAATGCCTCTAATGCTTTTGTTTTTATTGATAATGGATTTGGATTTGAATTATGGGCTGAAAAATTTGTTTCTAATTTAAAAGTTAAAAGAATTACTGTCGCGGAAGATTTGGATCCTATTTTTATCAGTGAAGATTTTTATAAAGGGAAACCCAATCCTCATGCCTGGATTTCTCCAAAAAGAGGGATCCAATACGTAGACTTTTTAGTGGATTCTTTATCAGAATTGAGGCCATCCAAAAGGACATTATTTGAAGAAAATGGAAAAATTTATAAAGATAACCTATCTAAAATAGATAAAGAATTCTCACTTTTTATTAATAACTTAAATAAAGACAGGAGGTATCTAGTAAGTTGTGAAGGTGCTTTTTCGTATCTAACAAATGATTATGGATTAGAGGAAGTTTATTTGTGGCCAGTTAATGCTGAGAGTCAAATTACTCCCAAAAGAATGGCAAGAACAATCTCACTAGTTAAAGAAAAAAATGTTCCATCTGTATTTTGCGAAAGTACTGTAAGTAACGAATCTCAAATGGTTGTTGCAAACGAAACTGGGGCTAATTTTGGAGGGAATCTTTTTGTTGATTCATTATCTGATGATAGTGGGCCAGCTAGTTCGTATATAAAAATGCTTGAGCATAATTTGGATTTGATTAAAAAAGGACTTTTTTGAATTATGGAAACAATCAATTATCAAAACTTTAGGATTGAGGCAGAGAATATTTGCGTAGATTACAACGGCAAGGTGGCTTTGTATGATGCCAATTTAAGATTGAAACCTGGCCAGATTTGTGGGTTAGTAGGGATGAACGGGGCTGGTAAAACAACTTTCTTTAATGCTTTAACTGGCTTTGTAAATATTTCAAAGGGAAAAATTAGAATAAATGGAGAGTCTGTAAGATCTGCTCAAAAAGATCAGACAATTGCTTATGTTCCTCAAAATGAGGGAATTGATAGTCAATTTCCAATAAGTGTTTGGGATGTAGTGATGATGGGAAGATATGGATCGATGAATATTTTTAGGTCTCCTAGAGAGTCTGATGTTCAGGCGGTTAAAGATGCTATTGAGAGAGTTGATCTTACTGATCATTTATCTACACCTATTGGGAACTTATCTGGAGGTCAGAGAAAACGAACTTTTTTAGCTAGAGCAATTGCGCAAAGAGCATCAATACTTCTTCTTGATGAGCCTTTTTCAGGTGTTGATATAAGAACTGAAAAACTTATCTCGGAATTATTTATTCAATTTAAAAATGAGGGGAAAACCATATTATTATCAACGCACGATATGATTCATGTCCGTGAATTTTGTGATTTGGTTCTTTTAATAAATAAAACTGTTGTAGCTTATGGTGAAACCTCTGAAGTGTTTACCCCTGAAAATATTACAACCACTTTTGGAGGAATCTCACCTGATTTCTTGTTTGGACCTGAATCCTAAATTTTAATTTATATGGAGCTCTGTTCTTTTTTAACTTTAGATTCATTCATCACAGATCCTTTAACTCATGACTTTATGAGAAAAGCACTTCTTATGAGTTCATTAGTTGCAGCTGTTTGTGGTTTTCTATCAAGTTATTTGACTCTTAAAGGATGGGCTTTAATGGGAGATGCAGTGTCACATTCGGTAATGCCTGGTGTTGTGGTTGCTTATGCATTAGGTCTTCCTTTCTCATTAGGGGCATTTATTTTCGGAGTTGGTTCTGTAGCCTTGATAGGGTTTATTAAGCAGAAATCTAGAGTTAAGGAAGATACGGTTATTGGGTTGGTATTTACTGGATTTTTCGCTCTTGGAATAGTATTGGTTTCTAAGATTAAAAGTAATATTGATCTGCACTCTATTCTTTTTGGTAGTCCATTAGGAATATCACTTTCAGATGTAAAACAAACTATATTCATTTCTTTATTAGTAGTAATCCTTTTATCAATTTTCAGAAAAGATTTAATGCTTTATTGTTTTGACCCTAGGCATGCAAAAACAGTTGGGATTAATGTATTTTTTCTTCATTATTTACTCCTCACATGCTTATCTTTGGCAGCTGTTGTGGGGCTACAGTCTGTTG
>CACMNZ010000005.1 GCA_902615165.1 uncultured Prochlorococcus sp. | reverse complement strand
ATTATTTCTGAAAGTTCATTTAGATTTACAAATCCTTCAATAACCTTTATTGGATTAGATTGGATAGTCTTAAGTTCTATTTCAGTAATAATTGAAAAGAGGGGTGCTG
This sequence comes from uncultured Prochlorococcus sp., assembly GCA_902615165.1. The sequence continues at coordinate 58,779 of CACMNZ010000005.1, read as the reverse complement.
CGCCTTTAATTGCTTCCCAAATCAATTGTTCTTCTGGATTTATTTGATTTTTTTTTAAAGAGATAAATGTGCCATTTCCCAAGAAACCTTTTATTGATTCAATATTATCAATGGCTAATCCGTAGGCTCTACTGAGCGGACTTACTCCACCAGTGAGTATATAGCCTGCTCCAGGAAGTTTAGAAAGTCCGATTGGAAAACTTCGATTATGTTTTTGTAAATGATTTACTAGATCCCCCATTATTACTCCACCTCCAATTGTCACTAAATTGGTTTTTCTATCTAGGTGAATTTTGTTGTAATTTTTTCTTAGATCAAGAGTTGTAAAACCATTTTTTGCACAGCTAGAGGTTGTACCTCCACTACATACGCAAAGGTGCTCGAATTCTTCATTAGAATAGTTATCCTCATAAAATAAGGACTCATCAACGTCATAAATTAATTTCTTTAATTTTGCGTCTTTTGAGTTGATATTTGGAACTTCAAGCAAACTATTATTTTTCACTACATGATTTTATTCTTTACTATTATGGTATAAGTAATAACTTGATTTTGGATAATTTAGATTCGAAGTTAAATAATCAAGTCGCGATACTTATCTGTGGACACGGCAGTAGAAATAAACTAGCCATTACTGAATTTCAAGAATTAACTCAGTTTATCCAAAAAAGATATCCAAACTATTTGGTTGAATATGGTTTCTTGGAATTCGCTAAACCTTCAATTGTTGATGCTCTAGACAAATTAAGAGATCTTTCTATAAAAAAAGTAATTGCAATACCCGCAATGCTTTTCGCTGCTGGCCATGTGAAAAATGATATACCTAGCTTGCTTATGAATTATTCAAGTAAAACAGGTATTGAAATAATTTATGGAAGAGAATTAGGTATTAATAATTTAATGATTAGTGCAGCTTGTGAAAGAGTTAAAGATGTATTTAAACAAAATAATACACTCAAACCTGAAGAATCATTATTAGTTGTTGTTGGTAGAGGTTCTTCTGACCCAGATGCGAATTCCAATGTTTCAAAAATTACGAGAATGATCGTAGAAGGTATTGGTTTAGGGTGGGGGGAAACAGTTTTTTCTGGGGTAACTTTCCCTCTAGTTGAACCTGGCTTAAAAAATGTTGCGAGACTTGGTTATAAAAATATAATTATTTTCCCTTATTTTCTTTTCTCAGGTGTCCTTGTCACAAGAATAAAAAGGCAAAGTGATTTAGTTGCTATTAATAATCCAAATATTTCATTTATACATGCAAAATATCTTTCATCACAGTCTTATGTGGTCGACACTTTTGTAGAAAGGATTGAAGAGATTCTTAATAACGAAGGTAATAATTTTATGAATTGCTCAACCTGTAAATATAGGTCAAATTTATTTGGCTTTGAAAAAGAAGTTGGAATGGTACAAGAAAGTCATCATGACCATGTAGAGGGCTTGGGTATCAGTTGTGATTTATGTGATCCTGAATGTAATGGTGCTTGTGAAATACAAAATCAAATACCAACTCATAACCAAGAAAAATCAAACTCAGGAGGAGGAGATAACTTGGAACTTGAACATGTGGAGGCTCATCAACATGAACATACTCACCATCACCATCACCATCACCATCACCATAGTATTTATCCAAACTCAAAACACCCTTTAGGACCTATCACCCTTCGCTTGCCTAATTAAGACTAAATCTTAAGAAAATCCGTTGAAAATCAATTAATCACCTGTCTCTTTCTCGACTTAGTCTTAATAGACTCAGTATATATAAGTATTCTTAATATAAATTCTTGAAAGTATTTTGGACTAGATTTTCCACAATTTAAAGGTTGTTTTCCACGTCCAAATCCACATTGAATTAGAAATGCCAGTATTTTTCAAAAAAAACAGGACATCAACATTATTATTGACTTTTCTTTAAGATTTATTAAATTTCCTTTTTTAAAAAGTAAGTTTTTTAAAAACTAACTTATAACATGAGTCTCATTTGATAAATTAAAAAGTTTAAATGCAGATGTTTTTTGATTTTTTTAAAAATAAATATCATTATAGTTATGCAGAAAAATATAAATTTATGGACAAAATCAGCCAGTCAAATTTAACTGATAAGAAACTTGTTGAGTGCTCTCCAAATAAAGTCTCTTTAGAAACAGAGCTTTCAGAAACTCTTTATGACACTATGAAAGATTTCGTATTAAGTAACCCAACTTGGGATCAATATAAGCTTATTAATTCAGCATTAGCTACTTTTCTCGTTCAGAACGGATGTACAGATAATGCTGTCTCAGAAATTTATTTAAATCAATTATTTACACCATCTAAGTCTTTTTAATATTTAAGCAGGCTCTTCTACTCAAGGCCATCATTGTAAGTGTAGGGCTTTGCCAAGATGATGTGGGCCAGCATGCTCCATCTAATACAAGTACATTCTTGCATCTCCATAATCTATTAAATTTATCAACTACGCTATTTTCTTCATCTACCCCCATTGGTGCCCCCCCTACTTCATGAATGTAATATCCAGGAGGAGGAGGACTATCTGAAAGTGCGATCAAATTTTTTGTAAATAGACTCCCCAATGGGATATTCATTAGTTCATTAATATTTTTTATTTCTCCATTAGCAGCTGTGATTGATTTACGTATTGTGTTTTCCATATGTTTGGCCATATTTAATTCATTTTTGCTCCATTCGAATTCAATGTAGGGAATTGGGATACCCCATTCATCTGTTTTTTGTGAGAGAGAAACTGAGTTTTTCTCTCTAGGAAGGACTTCGCCATGGGCGATAAGAAAGCCAATGGATGTGTTTGTGTCTTTTTGCAAAAATTTAGGAATCCCTAATCGATCAATTGCCCCCCAGATTCCATAACCTCTATGGAAATTTATATCGTCAATTTCTGGTAAATTTGAACCAAATGGAATAAAAAAGCTGCCTGCTCCAGAAAGATGGGGAGGATTATCTACTGGTTTATCTGAGTTTTTTGTTTTTGGGACTGAGAAAAATCTACAGATAGATATGTGATCCATGAGGTATTTGCCTAATTTTCCAGAATTATCTTTAAACCCTGAGGTATTTGTTTTATATTCTGAGTTGAGGAGTATTCTGAGTGTTGAAATTGTTGATGCGCAGAGAAAAATTAAATCACAATTCAATACTTCTTTTTGTCCATTTTCTAGGTTTACGATCGTTAGTTTTGAGGCAAGCTCTGTTGCCTTGTTAATCTCAAAAGACTCCACTAGGTAATTAGAGATTATTTGTACATTTCCAGTATCTAAAGCTTTTTTTAAAGAGCTTCCTAAGCTGGAGGACTTTGGCCATTTTTTTTCTTTTACTGATGAATTACAGTCAAATCCTCTTGATTGGATAAATGGATAGTTTAATTTTGATTTTACTTTGTTGCCAAAAACATTTTCGTTTTCTGTAAGAGGTATTTCTCCAATATATTTACCGTTTGGGACTTCTTTAATGTCATCTTTTCGTCCATAGATGCCGCAAAAATTTTCAATGAAATCATAGTGAGGGGATAGTTCATCGTATGAAATAGGCCAGTTTGGTCCGAATCCGTCTTTTTTAGCGGGATGAAAGTCTTCTGAGGAAAGTCTTAATGTTATGCCTCCCCAAGTTAATGATCTCCCCCCATATTGTTTACCTTGGGTCCAAAGAAATGGCTTTTTTTTTGGGAAGTCATAAGGATGCTTCAATTCATTTGAATATAAGTCAGGATTATTTTTCCAATAACCAGGATGTTGGCATTGATTGGCATGTTTTTTTGTTAAAATTCCTGATAATCTTTTGAATGTACTTTTTGGCTCATCATTACTAGCTTCATGCCTTTTAACTTGAGGCCCAGCTTCTATTACTAAAACTTTGATTCCTTGTTCTGCCAATGTAAGTGCTGCTATTCCTCCTGTAGCTCCAGAACCAACAACAATTGCATCATAAGGACTTATATCCAAAACCTAGTTCGTGATTTATTATTTCAATAAATATAGCATTCAGTAAATAATTAATTTTTAGATTTCAGCTTAAGAAGTTAGAATTTATTGAAATACTACTCAAAAAATGAGATTCATAATTTTAACTGTTTTAATGATTGTTTTAACTCTCCCTTCTAGAAGCTTCGCTGCATTGGATTATGGTAAACAATCCTTAATTGGTGCTGATTTTTCTGGAGCTGATTTAAAAGGAGCAACTTTCTATTTGACTGATTTACAAGATGCAAATTTATCAGATTGTGAGCTCCAAAATGCTACTCTCTATGGAGCAAAATTGAAAGATACTAATTTAAGTAACTCCAATTTAAGAGAAGTAACTTTAGACTCGGCTATTTTAGATGGAACAGATTTATCAAATACTAACTTAGAGGATTCATTCGCTTATAGTACACAGTTTGAAAATGTAAAGATACAAGGCGCAGACTTCACAAATGTTTTTTTGCCAAAAGATATTATCAGGAAATTTTGTGAGAGTGCCACTGGAACTAATCCAATTACAAATAGAGAAACTAGAGAAACTTTAGAGTGCGATTATATTTAAATTTATGCACATGCAAGTTCTTTTTTAATCTTTCTTTGTTTATAAAGTGATCTTCCAACAGGCCAACCTAAAGTAGATAAATGTTTCATTAAAGAACCTGAGTATTTGAAATAAAAATTGTCTGAATATTTTATGCCAAGTTCTTTTAAAGTGGTTACTAATAAACATAGATCTTTCTTTTTGCCTTTTTTCATATCCAGTAATATCAATGCTTCACTTGATAATTTTTTTTCTAGAACCTTATCATTTTCAGCAAAACCAACTTTAAGTGAATTAAATTCATCAGAATAAAGAGTATAAACTATTCCATCTTTGAATTTATCTTCAGAAGTATCTACATTAAATCTTGATGATATTAATGTTTTGTATCCTTTAATAATTTTTCTGTTATTCATAATTATTTGATTTCATCCTGAGCTAATTCGTATTTCTCCAATAGATTGTTTACTTCTGCTAGTGCAATCCTCTTTTGACAGGCCGAGTCATATCTATTTACTGCTACTGAAGGTATTGAACCTTTGCTTTTCATTTCTCTTATACCAGTTTCTAAACATTGAAAAGCAACACTTGATAGATCTCTTCCTTCTGCTGCGGCCCAAACTTTCAAAAGATAAGTAAGGTTTGATGGTACTGAGATCTGTACTTTGTTTGAATTTGAAGTATTTAATGCAATATCATCGAGACTAATTTCTTTAGCGGAAATAGTTTCTTTAACCTTTTTCTTCAAAAATTTTACTTGGCTTATAGCGTCCTCTTTATTCTTTATTTTCTGCTCTATTTCAAATAACTCTTCTTCAGAATTAATTAAAGCTTCTAATGCCCATTTAGCATCATCTTTCGCAACAGCGGTTCTATCAAGCCATTCATCTCTTATTTTTGACCAATTACTAGGCATAAGCTTTATGCGATAATTCTATGATATATAAATCTGAATAGATTGTCCATGAATTCTAAATAGAGTTAATATAGATTAAATAATTTTCTAATGTTATCTTTAATAATTCCTCATCTTAGAAATAATCTTTTAAAAGAATTGAAACTGCAGAATCTATTCAATATGAACTTAGAGATATTTTTTGTTAAATGAAAACGATATATTAGACAATTCAATCTTTTTAAATTTGGGTTATTTGTTTATTTAATTTAAGACTTCTGAGCTTTTAATCTCTTTCAATAAGTTCAATTTTATAACCATCAGGATCCTCAACAAAAGCCAAGACAGTAGTACTGTTTTTCATCGTTTTAGGTTTGGTTGTTATTTTACAACCATTTTTTTCCAATCCTTGGCAAATTAGATGAATATCTTTTACTCCAATAGCTATATGACCATATTTATCTCCAAGCTCATAGTCTTCAGACTTTTTGTCCCAGTTATAAGTTAATTCAATTACTGAGTTTTCTTTTTCTGAGCCATAACCAACAAATGCCAAAGTGAATTTTCCATGGGGGTAATCCTTTTTTCGCAATAAATTCATTCCTAATCTATTGACGTAGAAATCAATGGATTTATCTAAATCTCCAACCCTCAACATTGTATGTAGGATACGCATTTTGAATTATGAACCTGAATCAATTATCTAATATTTAATAACCATCTGCCAAAGTTGATTTTTTGAAAGTAAGTCTTTTTATTAAGCTCAAAAAATTAGGTTAAGATGTTAATACAAAATTTCAATAATATATTGAATCAGATATTCCAAAGACTCTCATCAGTATTTTTGTATACTTTGCCATTAAAGGCATCAATACCTTTTGGATATTATTTGTTCTATAAATATGCATTTTTAAAAATTCTTTTATTACTCACCTTCCCGCTAGCAATAATTGAAAAATCTTTGCCTTTTGGTAGTTTTTTATTATTTATAATTTTGTTTGCTGGATTAGTAAGAAATCCAAATGTTCCCTATTTCGTTAGATATAACGCATGCCAAGCATTACTTATTGATATTGCTTTGATAATAATTTCATATCTCTTGAGAATATTTCCCATAGTTGAATTAGGCTCAATAATTTTTATATTTACACTATGTATTTTTATTTATTCGATTTCTCAATGTATTTTTGGAGTTGAACCTGAAATTCCCTTAATTAGTAAATCTGTAAGAATGCAAATTTAAAAATATTTATAGATTCACTGACTTTCTTCAGCACTCATTCAGAATAGATTCCCATCTTTTTTGACTAGCCTTTATTGCTTGCATTGGCGGATTAGCCCCCTCTATTTCAAAGGCTTTTATTAATGATTTATTAGCTAATAGTCCTAATCTTGCGGCCTCTCTTTGTCTAGAGCATACTTTTTTTCTTGATCCCTCTTTTAAACTATTTTCGATTTCTTTAAGAATCTGGCTAGCTTCATTCGATTTAGAATAAAAATCATTCATGTAAACATCAAGTGCGGTATCAGCAAAGATTTCAACTGGAGAGATTATTGTGACTAAGCACACTATAAAACTTACAAATACAAATATTTTCATAAGAATCTTAAGTAAATTTTTTGTCCGATCTCTTCAATACTAAATAAAAGGTAATAACGCTAATTGTTCCAGATGGGCCTATTAAAACATGCCAAAATTGATCTCCACTAATTGAGAGCCTTGTGCCAAAGAAGGTCGTAAAAATAATACCAAATATTGGGTAAAGAATAAAAAGCCAGTCTTTAAAAACCCTTTGCCAATTTATAATTAGAAGTATACTTATTATTACTTGAAAAAGGAGAGCAATAGTTTTATCAATTAAAAAATATGAGATTATTGAACATAAAGAAATGCAAAAATTAGTTTTTTGAATAAATTTATTTTTTATAACTGATATTGATAAAAATGTTAGACCTAAAGATAGGAAAGAATAAAATAACCAATTAAATAAAGAGGAGTGATCTACATAAATCCAAGATGTTTGGGTATGATCTATCATTTCAGAAATCGATGCCAATCCTAAAAAAATAAAACCGAAAGGTATCAATTTGTTCTTACTTATATGTTTGAATTTATTGATCGATCTAATACCTAATAATATTGGGATGATGGCCGCTTGAAAGTGGGCAAATAATAAAATTGAAAAAAACAAAATAAATTCTTAAACTTAATTCATCCTAATTTAAATAAAAAATCAGTTTCGAGTCACCTGAGTAAAGAAAGATACCATTGCCCTATTACTATAATCAATATTGTAAGAACAAAAGGGAAAGCAGGATATCGTGTTTGAAAATTAGCAGGTGGCCAAGGAGACCAAGAGATTAATCTGCCTTGCGGTTCATTTGAAATAACTTTTTTTTTCGGCTTTTTGGTTATTAAATTATCTGTAGCAAATCCTTTACTCATAATCAAAATAAAATTTATACTAACAAGAACGTTTCAAAAGGGCGTTTATATTATTCGGTTCTTTTTATTTGAACGGAGGGGGTGGGATTCGAACCCACGGTGCCCTTGCAGACACGCTAGTTTTCAAGACTAGAGCCTTAAACCACTCGACCACCCCTCCAGAGGGTTATTCAGTTGTTCCCGAACTTGTTATTTATATCACAAGAAGTTAGTCATAGTCAAGCAAGTCACCTATTTGCAATGGTTTTCAGGGGTTATAAAATGAAACCTAATAATGATTGACAGAATATGGGTGTACTTGCACCTATTTGTATTTATTGGTTAGAATAAGGCCACCGAGACAAGGCCACCGACAAACTCTAGTCTTTAGAACTACCGAACAATGGCAAATTCACTTCAAATATTAGAGAAAAAGCTAGATGCTACAAATAGGCTTTTGAAAAGTGATAGAAGAGGAGTAACTATACAAATCAGGAAAGATGGTTTTACTCTTAGAGCTTATTTACCAAGTAAAAGTAATCCAGAATCTAATCAGACTATCCAGCAAAGAGTTCCCATAAATTTAAAAGCTGATATTAAAAATTTAAAAGAGGCTGAAAGATTAGCTATTAAATTAAGTAATCAAAAAATAGCTGGTTCTTTTAGATGGGATAAATGGTTAAACAATGAAGAGGAAGAAACTGTTGAACTTTATAAAGAAAGTAAAAAAGTTGGAGACATTATTAAAAGATTTGAAAAGGACTTTTGGAGTGCTGAAGATAAAGACAAAAGCAATAATCAAAATATGGCTGGGTGGAGACAGATTGAAGGTTATCTATTACAGATGGAAAAACATAAAATTCTAAATTATGAAAATATTGTTGAACTTGCTAATAGATCACCCAACGGATCAAAGAAAAAAGCTGATACTGCAAAACATTTTTTGAGACTAGCTAAATTTGCTGAAATACCTAATTTGAAAAAATTACAGGAATGGTCAACAGCTACTCAAAAAGCATATAGAGATGATGCCAAAAAGAGATCCAGAAAAAGATTAAAAGACGAGGAATATTTATACCATGCTCGATTATTGAGAAAAGATCCAACATGGGGCTGGGCTTTAGCTGCTCAATTAGTTTTTGGAACTAGAACTTCTGAAATATGGAGTATTAAACCATTTGAAGAGTCTGGAAAGATTATGGCCGAAGTTTTAACAGTTCCTAAAAGTGAACAACCTTCAGAGTGGAGAATTACACCAGCATTAACACAAGAGTGGGCAAGGTCTTTAGACATTCTGAATGTATATAAGGAATTTAGTATTGATAAAGCTGGAGATTATGATTCTGCAATTTTAAAAACATTAAATAGAAGATATACCAAATGGCTGGCTAAAAAGACTAATTCAGCATTTCAAGCATATGATTTGAGGCATAGCTATGGATTTAGAACCGCAAATATGAATATTAATACCGCTTCAGCATCAAAATTTATGGGTCATTCAGAGGCTATTCATACAGCCACTTACCAAAAGGGATATGACAAACAAGATGTTTTGCAGACATTAAATTTATTAGACCAACAACAGCAACAACAATAACTATTTGGATGAAATTAAAATTTAAAATTTCGTGCGTTTACTAAAAAGTTGTTTTGCTCTGTTTTTTATATATACAACTTTCTTTTCATTAGTTGATTTTAAATTTATAAGTATTCCGAAAAACAAAAACGACAATAATAAACTATAAATTAAAAATTCCATAGTGCTATTAGTTGGGATTTCATACTAGGTAAATTTAATTAGAAGTAAATTAAAATTAGTTTAAAATTTCAAATGTTTGACTATTTCATAAATCGATTAGTGGCTTAACATTTTAGTTATATTTGTATAACTTTATTAGTACATATTAGTAGGTAAAAGTTTACTAAAAACATAGCCAGAACCCAGTAGCTACAATAGAAGTGGCATCTTTGTGTAGCCATTGAACTGCCTCTCCTGGGACTCAGGAATGTCCCTTTTTCTATTAAGTCTATGAGTTTAGAAGAACGCTTATTTAAGTCCTTTGACGACCAGCAAAAGGTTGAACATGAGGCTAGAGAAATTGAAACTCTAATTAATTCTTTTGAAGGTTCTGCTGGCCTATTACCAACAAGACCTTATGGCCAACCAGTAGATCCATCTAAATTTGGATTAACTTTAAAATCTATTATTGAACGTAACCATAAAGAACTTGCAGCTTACTTAAAAATTTCAACTGGATATTGGGAAAGAAAATTAAGAGAAGAAGATGAGCTTACACAGATGGTTGAAAGAATGAAAGAAAAAACTGAAGCGTTAAGACAACAAAACCAAGAAGAAAGAGCCAGACGACAATATAGAAATACTTACAACCTAGATCACAATGGGAGGCCAAGAATATGATTTCTAAATCTCACCCATTAGCAAACTTCTTAAAAGTAACTGGCAATATTTATGCCACTACATTGCAAAGAGTCAAAGAAGATTCTCAAGCTAGGTCAAAAGAAGATCCATCTTTCTCAGGTATTACACCTGAAACAAATCATTGGTTCTGGAATGAACAATTACCACAACTCTGTAATGATGAGTTTTATAGAAAACAAGTTGAAGTGGAAATTGAAGATTTAGATACTAGAGCAACAAATATTAGACGACAAATGGCAAACCAATTGGAAGTTTGGGAAACAGAATCCAAGACTCTTGAAATGAAGAGTGAGAAGTTAAAAGAAATCCTCCTGGACTCTAAAAAAAAACTGAACCTTCAAGAAATTTAATTGATCCGCACCTAATTCAAATTATGGATATTCTTGCTTCAAAGGTTCGATTCTATGAAGCGTGTGAATGTTACGCAGGGATGCCTGATGCTTTAGGTGAACTTGCAGCGTTAATGAAATATACCCAACTTTCTATAGTCGTTTACCTTAATGAAGTGGAAGAATTATGGGAGAAAAAACATGGCATTAGTTACTAGAAAAGAACGCAATGATAGAAGAATGGATGCTCTCTCAAAGATTGAAAAAGGCTGGGGGGTGGGGCAAACTATTAACTATCTAGTCCACGACTACAAAATTACCCGAAGATCCGCAAATCTGGATGTCAACTGGGCATCAGCTAGATTGGTGCAAAACCTCAACAAGCATGAACGAAGTGATCTGTTGGCTTGGTTGCTGTATCAATCCCAACAGGTATTTTTGAAATCTATGGAAACTGGTAATTATTCCTCTGCGTGTGGAGCATTAAACCTGATTCATAAAATGGGAGTTGAGGGTTCAGCTAAGAAAATACAAAATCGTTACCACGGAAATTATCGAGGGTGAGTCTCATGTGATCTTTGAGAATGGGTCGTGTCCAACAACATTTTTATGTCCAATTTATAGTCTCACTCTGTCTAATTCTTATCTCACTCTCTGAGAATGTAGTGAGTATACAAAGCTAATCTCATAAATCTTGCCAAATCTATTGGTGGTACTGTCTTAAGCACAATTCGCTTTTGGTGATTTAGCAGCAAAATCTCACTATCTCTCCATCTTTGGGGTTTTCTAACCTCTAATAAATAATTAATAAAAATAATATCTTTTTTATTTGTAGTGAGTATGTGAGAAGAAAAGCTGAGATCCTTTTGTATTGAAGCGGTTTACTGGTACTCAGTACACCTCTTAGGAGTGAGTAGACTGAGCAAGTGACCAAAGCCTGGATCTTTCTTTGGTAATTTGATTGGTTGTTTGGTTCTTATCTCTTACATATCCAAGACCTCGGAGTATTGCTGCAACATCATTCATATCTTTTTGATTGATAGTTGCTTCAGTTCTAAGCTCTGAATCAATAAGAATAGATTTTGTTGAGAATTTAGCATTTTTCCATTTTCTTACTTGTTGCTCAACTGCACTTTGGAAAGGATGCTCACTTTCATAGTTGAGATTTTGTTTTTTGGATTGAACCTCTTGCTCAAGAGTAAGCATTGGTAATCTTCCACTTCTATATGCCAATATTGCAGCTTTTAAAATTCTGTCTCTATCTCTTTTTAATTTAGGTATATCTAATTGTTCTCCTAAGTCAGGATCATAGGGCAAGTCAATTACCCAAAATCTACGGCTACCAGTTCTGTCTTTAAGAAATTCATCTTCATTCAAGCTACCAACAAGAATAGATTTTCTTGGGTAAATTCCTACAGAACTTCCAAAAGGAGGTCTAAATTGATCTTTGCGTTGAGTTATTAATGCTTTAATTGCACCAACATCTTTTTTTGATGTAAGTTGCTCAATCTCTGGGTATTCATAAATCCAGCAACAATTCATAGTCATTCTTAAATCTTTCAAATCCTTCTGTTGAGTCTCTGCAAAATATTCTTCTCCAGTAATAGTTCTCCAAAACTCACTTTTCTTTAACCCTTGCTTTCCTTTCAAACAGAGAACATAATCCATCTGGCAACCATGATCTAGACCTCTAGCAATAGCACCTATCATGCAAGCTGCTAGTTTTGCATCATCTAGTTCTGAGCAAGTTCCTAAGTATTCAGTAGCAAGTTTATCTATATCAACTGGATCAATATTATTATTATTTTCTATACGGAGTAGCTCCTCTTCTATGGGGTTATAACAGTTCTGTCTTGCTGCATATATGACAGCATCTTTGCATTGCTCCTTAGATATTTTGTAACCCCTATCAGCTAATAAACAATAAAAAGTATCTACATCATCTGGCTGAAATGGTATGCCATTTAATTCAGGTTTTAATGTAACCAGATTAAATCTAAGTTTATTGCCTACAGTCTTAAGAGCCTGTATCCATAGCCCTTGAGGTAGAGGACATGGCTTTAGTTTTGTAGGATCTTCTTTATCCTTAATCCAACCATCAGGAAGTTTAGTTAATTCAATTAGATCACTCATTAATAGTTCTCCAGATTTGAGATAGTGGGTAGGGTTGGTGTTTTACGAAATAACTAAATGTTCCTACTGGTACTTCAAGCCTGACACTTGAAAATGCCCAATCTTCAGCTACAACTTGACCTCTTTTAAGATTCTTTGGAGGAAACTTCTTGCCACCATGAAAACATTTCAGGGTGTTGCCATCTTTATGAATACTGCATATTGGATTCTCTTCTCTCCCGCATATTGGGCATAAATTTAACCTGTTCCAATCCTTATTATTAGATGAACCTCTCTTTACCTGTTGCTCTCCTTTTGATGCTTCCAACATAAGTTGAAACCAATCATCTGGAGGTGCTGTTAGTGCATCAACCTCAAATCCTCTAGGGCTAAAATACCTTCCTCTCGAAGGGTGTTCACCTAGTACAACAACCTGACAACCACCATGAAAAAAGAACTCTAGTTGCTCCTCTGCACCTGTTGCTCTGAATTCTTCAAACTCTTTTCTTTGTAGTGCTTGCAGTTGATCTGGTCTTAGCTGAAACAACAATTTCATCTTCCAATCATGGTTGGATCTATGAACTTGCCATGTCCTAACGTGCTGGGGGAATAGGTTTCTTTTGTATAAATAATCAACAGCAGTAATACCATCAATATCAATACAAAATAAGTTTCCAACATTAGTCCTTACTCCAATAGCAGCAAGAAAATTAAATCCAGCTATTTCATCAATAGAATAAGATTTATTTTGCCACTCTTTGATAGGAGGGTACTTTTTATTGTTGCAGGGTAAAAATGCAAATTTATCCTGATATGGGCGGAGGCACGCAGCCTCTTCAATTAAAGAAGGTTTTCTTTTTTTCTTACCGCCCTTTGAAGCGGTATTGGTCATGCGAACCTATCTAATAATTTTTTGCCAGTATTAATTTGAATTGGTTTTATTGTTGAAATATCTTTTACTGCATTGACCCTGTGATAGTAATAATCAGTTCTTTTACCTCTTACTACTTTTCTAATTGAACTCTTTTTAAATAAACCCTCATTCCTCCATTTAGTAATAGTGGAAGTGCTGACCTTTAAAAGATCAGCAAGCTCCGAAGGTTTCAGAAAAAGATTCGCATTGAAAGGAATTGCATCATGCAAAGAATCAAAATCAATTCTAAATTGACTCAATTCAACATTAGTAATTTTTTGTTCATCAGTTAAATCTTTGATTGCTTTAACAACAGCACCTAGATTCCTTTCAAGATTAGAAATTCTTGTTTCTGGACTAATCATTACTTTAAACACCCCCCTAATACTTCTTTTGAATAAGGTTCTGGATGTTTTCCTTTAGGGTTATAGTTCCTGTTTGGTTCATAACCAGTTTCATTTCTCCAAGCAAAATTTCTGCAAGTTGGAGAACAGGACTTTTGACCTACTTTATTACCAATAAAAGTTAAACCACATCCACTACAGATAGAGATTCTTCTTTTATCAATATTCCTTAGCCACGGAAGAAGCTCTTGAATATGAGGCTCTAGGGTAACTTCAGTTTGTGAATCTGTAGAAGGATGGACTGCCTTTAAAACGGCAGCCATATTTTTCTCCAGATTAGTAATTCTTAATTCTAAGCTGGTGGGCATGATTATTTAACACCCCTCTTTAAACGTTGGTTTAGATCCCTAACATCAAGATTAGATATTTGAGTAAGCTTTTTTTGATTAACTTCAAGCTGTTCTAAATTTTTTTGTAAATTATATTTTGTGGCTTTTTTAATTATTTCTATTTCCATTGTTTCCTTATGTTCAATACTTTTCTTTTCATCAATAAGATCAAAATACTCGGTAATTAAATCTTGAGGAATTTTTGCAAATAGTGCATCTTTTTCCCTTTCGATTTGGTAGCGTTCAGCTTTAGATGGTCGCATCGGAAAAGTAACCGAATCAACCTGAGATGGTTTAGAAGTAGCCATTGAATTTTGTAAATGAAATATTGCTTAGCTGTCGCTATCTATTCTTTTTAATTCTTCAGTTAATGCGTGTCTAAGGGAAGGTGTAGCAGTTTTTAGAGAAGTATCATTTTTCAAAATGTCAAGTGCAGCAATCTTCGCAAATTCTGAAGTGTTCATGGCATCATCACCATTTGCACGATCTTTTTTGCTAATTGCAATACCTTTATTTTTTAAAAAACGACCTCTAAATTTTGCCATAATAATTTTCCTCAGGGTTAACTGTTTAATTTATTAGAAATAACAGCGACCCTGATTTTGATTCATGAAATCTGCTACCGATTCCAGCCCTCAAGAAACGTAATTTCTTGCCCCTCTGATCCGATCAAGCCGAACTAAGTGGGTTCAGTTAAATATATTTTACACACATTCTTATATAAGTAAACAGGTAAATATTAGTAGTACTTGTTAAGGCCACCGCAGGGAGGCCACTTTTTAAAAATTATCTCAGATTGCTTGCAAATACTATGGGTGTATTTAGTTTTCAAGACTAGAGCCTTAAACCACTCGACCACCCCTCCAGAGGCTATTCAGTTTTGTTGAACTTCAAAACTATAACATAAGAAATTAGTCATAGTCTATAAATTCAAAGATTAAAAATTTATTTCAAGAAACTTGTCTGAGAGAGGAATTTTATTTAAAAATGACGGGTCAACTCGTTATAACAGTCAATTATTAGTCACATTTAGTCCAAAAAATTAGGCCACAAAAAAATCACCCAAAGTTGACATTTTGTTGAAATAAACCAAATAAGTTATTCCCAACTATGGCAGCGATTATTAAAACGAAGGCAACTATGGCGAAAAGAGCACTAACATCTTTTATGTCATATGGTGCTTTAAATAAAGGTTTTTGGTCTGCCATTGTTATCTAATATATAAATGCAATTGAATCATATTATTTTAATGCTTGTGAGAAGTATTAAGTTATTGTTTAGTCTAAGAATGGATAATAAAAAAGCCACTAAAAGTGGCTTTTTTATTTAATGGTTAAATAAACTAGCTTGTGTAAGTTTTTCCTCTATAAGTTAGTTCATTGTGCTGCTTTTTAGCTGCTTCTTTGTTCTGGACGTACTTTTGTCCTCTGTAAATTAGAGTCATTTTTTTAGCTCCGGTTTCGCTTAAGTCCCCGTTCCATGGCTTAAGTCGATTTGCGGCTTGCTATACGCAAGTTGAACGTTTTGGTAGCGGTTGCTACAAATTCATAATAACATTTATTAAAATTATTTGTCTAGGTTTTAAATAAATAAACTTAATATATTAATGATAGATTAGGTTTCTGATAAAAATATTTATCATAATCCCGGCTTAATTTCTCGCAGGTTACATTTTGTTCGTTTTTGAGAAGTATTTTTTATTTAATGAACTTTTAAATGTAAAATTCTTAAGATTATAAAATTTGTTTTATGTTTTCTAGAAGCAAAAAACCTACAGTAAAAAAATCTGCAATAGTTGAAGAGACTCCATTATTTGCTCAATTATTACCATTCGCAAACAGAATGAATGATAAGGTCCAATTGGTAAATGCTTTGGCTTTTACTTTTATTATGGGATTCTCAATTTTTGGAATTGCTCTATGGAAACTATCAGGGCTGACCTAAATATTTTATTTTTGCAAAGCATCAATTTTTGATTCTTTGTTTTCAATTATGGTTATTAACCATCTAGAGGCTAGCCCTCTGGATATTGATCTATTTTTTAGAAATCTACATATATATACGTGTAGATTTTTTTCGTTTTTGGAGTTAAATTTCTCCTCAAAATCTAAGATATCCTCTTCTGATGTTCTTTTTCTTAGCTCATCCACCAATGCATGACTTGAGGAATCATTAAAAAAGTTCCCAATATTTAAGCTTAATGTCATAAATAATTTATGTCCCTATTTAAGAGGTAGCTATAAACTAAATTTTTAAAAACTAATTTATATTTTTTATTTACAAATTATTCAAAATTTAATCTTTTGGTTTAGCAAGAGGAAGCAAGCACTTATCTGAATCACAACCTGCTGGTCCTGCTTCAGATAGTTCTCCAACATCATATTTATTAAGAGCGTCAAAGAAATCGTTATTGACTTTCCTTTCTATTACTTTATTCTGCAATGATATATATTCCTCTTTACTTATTGGTTCAAAGGGTAATCTCGGGAAAGTAGCGTTAGCACTAAATCTAGCCAGCAATGCTGCTGAAATATATCCCTCATTATTTTCTATTGCATTATGAATAGCCTTTGCTAAATCCTCAATTTCATTTTCTCTAAATTCTACTGTTGCAGAGGTATTATGCTCTGTGTAAAATTTCTGCACTTGCATGTAAAAATCAAATTGAGCTAATGCTGAGAAATTATTGATGTCTATTTGGTCTGCGCCGTCTATATTTGCCCAACTAACTTCTGTAGGGATTTCAACTAACCATTCTGTACATCTTGGATCAAATGGATTATCAAGCAAGCAACCATTTTCATCTTTATCAGATTGAGATGGAACAACTGAGTAACCATAATCCATGCAAGCTAAAGCTATTGGGTCATTTTTCCTGAAAGTTATTCTTCTTATGAATCTTTGAGCCTTTGGAGGATGCCAACCTGGAGCTGCTCCAGTAAGAAGACTTTTAGTTCCAGCTGGCTGAACTGTTGTGCATCTATTTGGTCTCCTTAGATTATGCTTATCACAATATTCCCATACAGTTTCTTTTACTATTTTTCTCCAAGAATCTAAGAATTTAGCTTCCTTTTCTTTGAAGGCCTTCCCTTCTTCGCTATTTGGCCTTCCTGCTTCCCACCATTTCAACCATGGCGTCCCAAAGGCATGGACACAAAAATCAAATAATCCAGTGAAACTTACTCCTACAATAGGATCATATTCCCTACTTTTTCTGTAACGCTCAACTTCAAATTCATGATTAAGTAAGCATGCTACAGAAAGAGCTGCTGCCTTAAAAGCTTTTTTTTGCTCTTCAAAATTTTCAGGATCTATCTGATTTAAATGAACTTCAGCCAAATTGCAGTGGAAATCATTTCCCAAGATCTCACCACAAGGGTTAAGTCCATATCGGCTCATCCTGTGGTCTAACTCTTCTTCAGAGAATGGACCATAACTACTATTAATCCAATTTCTCGCTTCATCCTTACCTTGCTCTGAGTAGATTTCAATAAATTCCTTTCTCAATTCGTCATCTTTGAGAATATCTGCATTTGACCTTGCGATTGCTTCTGGAGCAAATTGAATAGCCCCCTCACCTGAGTGGAATTGTTTTGTTACAGCATCCAAAATAGTTTGGTAAGTAGGTTTTGTATGGTAAACCCTAGTATGATTAGCCATCCTGAGGGCATCTTTTTCAGGATCTATTCTCCAATTGCCATTCTCATCTTGACTCCATAAATTTTCTTTTGCCGATGCTGCTTCCCTATCATCTGAAGCAAATTGTCTCATTCCAGCACTTCTTCTTATATTTCCAGCAACTATAGTTACTGCAGCTTCATCAATTAATAAACAACATTCTACTGTACTTAATTTCCTGCCTATTGCCTTTCCAAGAAGTGATGCGACTCTGGAGTAGAGATCTTTCAATTTAATAGGATTTGCCATCCCACCAAAACCTTTTAATGATTCTCCAGCAGGTCTAATATCTTCCAAATTTATATAAACATCAATTTCTCTTTCAAGATTTTCATTACTTGATGCCTCAAGAAGATATTTATAGCTATCAACCCAGCCTCTTCTGCTATCTCCAACTTTGATGTGAAGATCTTTTCCTTTAATTTCTATTGATGACTTTTCTTCTCTTTGATCTTTAGGAGTTATTCCAACTTCACTGACTGATTTAATATTTATTTGGTTAATTACCGTAGGTAGATTATTTATAAAATGAGGCTCAATTATGGCACCTGTTCCACATCCCATCATTGCTAAGTCCATCATTAATGCGAAGGCTTCCCAATCAATTAAGTTTGTTGAGGTGCAATTGTATGCTCCTGAGAAATTTTGGTTCTTATTAATCCAAGGAGTTCCGCCTATCCATAACCATCTTCCCGAAGGTTGGGCTTTTTGGTTGCTTTGCATCTCTCTCATTAGGATCATTTCTTCATCAGAAAGTTTTCCTAATTCTTTTAATCCTGATAAATTCCTTTCGCCAACTTCGCTCCAGTTCTCCCTTTTGCCAGATGAAGTTTTTCTACTGTAAGATCTGAAAAAAACTGGATAAGCAGCTGGCGCAGTCTTTGGAAAATCATCTTTTTTAAGATTATTGGAATTGCTCTCTGAGGAAGCTTTATTTGGTGCAACAGTCACGATAAAAAAAAACGTATGTAAATAACCCGTATTGGAAGAATAACTCTACCTGTGGCGTCTGCAACCATTCTTACCACTATTTAACGGTTTGTGTAGAATTATGTTAAATATGAAATCTTTGTTTCAAGAAAGGATATGGAAAGAATCCCTGAACCTGAATTAATGGTAGAAAAAGAGCAGGTCATTTCTTATGATGAAGCTGATTTTTCAGAAGGGGAAGTTAATCTAATTAATCAAATAAATTATTATCTTCTGAGAAAAAATATTTCTATAGGTGAAAAAGATTTAATAGTTGATTTAGGATGCGGTCCAGGAAATATTTCAGAGAAGTTAGCAATAAAATGGCCTAATACTGAAGTGGTTGGAATAGATGGTTCTAAAGAGATGATTTTAAGAGCAGAATATAATAAAAGTATTTCTACTAATCAAAAAAAATTAAAAAATTTAAGCTACATTTGTTCTGACATCAAAAACATTAAATCACATAATTTTTTACTTAAAAAAAAAATTAGTTTGCTTGTAAGTAATAGTTTGATTCATCACATTACCAATCTTGAAGATTTCTTCAACACCATAAGAAGTTTGTCGAGTAATATCACTGTAAATTTTCACAAGGACTTAAAGAGGCCATTAGACGAAAAGTCTGCTTTAGAACTCAAAGCACAATGCTCAACTAAATATAATCAAATTTTAACAAATGATTATTATGCATCTTTAAGAGCTTCTTATACTTTTAAAGAGTTAAAAAATTTCACTCTAGAGAATGATCTATCCTCTTTAGATGTGTTTGAAGAAGGTGATAATTATTTAATAGTCTATGGTAATGTCTAAGAACTAAGTGAAAGCCCATTATATTATATAAATGAGCTTAGGTACTAAAATTCTAAATAATAAAGAAATACTGGATGCAGTAAATAAAAGAAGAAATTTTGCTATTATTTCACATCCAGATGCTGGGAAAACGACTCTTACTGAGAAGCTTCTTTTGTATGGAGGTGCCATTCAACAGGCAGGAGCAGTAAAAGCTAGGGGTAATCAGAGAAAAGCTACCTCAGACTGGATGGAACTTGAGAAACAAAGAGGTATTTCTATTACATCCACTGTATTGCAATTTGAATATGAAAGATCAGTAATCAATCTATTAGATACGCCAGGACACCAAGATTTCTCCGAAGATACTTATAGAACATTAGCTGCTGCTGATAATGCAGTTATGTTGGAAGATGCGGCTAAAGGACTAGAACCTCAAACTAGAAAATTGTTTGAAGTTTGCAAGATGCGAAAAATACCAATATTTACTTTCATAAATAAAATGGATAGACCAGGAAGAGAGCCATTTTCTCTGCTTGATGAAATTGAATCAGAACTTGGATTAAATACCTTACCTATTAACTGGCCAATCGGGAGTGGCGAGGAATTTAGAGGAGTTATTGATAGATTCTCAAGAGAGGTGATTTTATTTGATAAAGCCGTGAGAGGTAAACAATCGAATGAGAAAAGACTAAGTCTTGAAGATAAAGAGCTATCAAAATATGTAGAGAGAGATTTACTTGAAAACGCACTTGAAGAATTGGAGGTTCTTGATGAGGCAGGATCTAAATTTGAAAAGGAAAAAGTTTTTAATGGCTCTTTAACCCCAGTTTTCTTTGGATCTGCCATGACTAATTTTGGTGTCAGACCATTTTTAGATAGTTTTTTAAAAATGGCACAAAAACCAACTTCAAGAAATAGTAATAAAGGGGATATTCAACCTGCAAGCGATGAATTTAGTGGGTTTGTTTTTAAGCTTCAGGCAAATATGGATCCAAAGCACAGAGATAGGGTTGCTTTTATAAGAGTTTGTAGTGGCAAATTTGAAAAGGATATGTCAGTTAAACATTCCAGAACTGGGAAAACAATCAGATTATCAAGACCACAAAAAATATTTGGGCAAGATAGAGAAGTAGTTGATGATGCCTATCCTGGAGATGTTATTGGTTTAAATAATCCAGGGATGTTTTCTATTGGAGATACTCTTTATACTGGTGCTCATTTGGAATATGAGGGCATACCATCCTTTAGTCCTGAAATATTCAGCTGGCTAAGAAATCCAAATCCCTCAGCATTTAAAAACTTTAGAAAAGGTGTTAATGAACTTCGAGAAGAAGGTGCTGTTCAGATACTTTATGACTTTGATGAGAGCAAAAGAGACCCTATACTCGCAGCTGTTGGTCAATTGCAGTTGGAGGTAGTAACACACAGATTAAAAAGTGAATATGGTGTAGATGCAAATCTTGAAGCAATGCCATATCAATTGGCCAGATGGATTTCTGATGGATGGCCAGCTATTGAAAAACTAGGCAGAATATTCAATTGTAAAATAGTTAAAGATTGTTGGAATAGGCCAGTTATTCTTTTCAAAAATGAGTGGAATCTAAATCAATTTGTTGAAGACAATAATCAATTAAATTTAAACAAAGTTGCTCCCGTTGTTAGTGGAGTCGAACCAATTGTTTTATAAAGTCTTAATGGATTATAAAATTAGTTAATCTGTTAGTATTGGTAAAAAATTTTGGATTCAAGCAGTAGTAAAAACAATAACGAAAAATCACCTTATGAAATTTTAGGTGTAAAGCAAGGGGCTGCTTTTGAAGATATTCAGAAGGCTAGAGATATTAAAGTTAAAGAGGCTGGTGATGATTTAATTTTAAAAGCGAAAATAGAGTCTTCCTTTGATCAATTACTCATGGGGAGTTTGAAAGCCAGGCAATCAGGAAATGTAAGCTATGAAGCTGTGAGTGCCTCAAAAAAAGAAAAACAAATTAATCAATTTACCAACAATAATTTCCCACTGCTTTCTAAAATAAAAAATTTAAATAATAACTCTAAGAACTCAAGTCAGTATAATCTGCCAAAAATAACCACCCCCTCATTTGATAATCTTTCAATAAAAATATCTGTTGGTCTATTATTTTTAATTTTGTTATTTATCAGCCCAGACTCTAATAATAGACTTCTACTGTCTATTTCAACATTAATACTTACCTATACTCAAATTAAATCGGGGAAAAGATTTATAGGTTCTCTAGGTTGGAGTGTTACCTTTCTCTCGATAGGATTAATATTTGGTGGATTGCTTGAAAATAATTCTTTCATTCAGGAAGTATCAAACAACTCTTTATCTATACAAAAAATTCAAAGTATTCCAGCCATGGTTATTTTATGGCTAGGCGTAATTTTTTTATGAATGATTTTCTATCATCGATTTAATTTCTTCATAATTTATAAGATATTTATTCTTACAAAATTCACAAACCAATTCTGCTTTGCCATCTTTCTTAAGGATGTCCTCCAACTCGCTCTTATCAAGCATTTTCATCGCATTCAAACTTCTTTGCTTGGAACACTTACATCTAAAACTAACTTCTTGGGAACGAGCTTTTTCAGAGATCGATTTATCGTCAATATCGGGAAATATATTTCTAATTAACGAAAGAAGATTATCTTTTGACTTAAATAGGTCTTCGCTGAAAGAACTAATTTCTTTACATCTTTCTTCAAGTAGTGAGACAAGTAGAGGGTCAGTATCTTTTTTAGGTAGAACTTGAGCTAATAAGCCACCACTACAAATAACACTTTTATTTTGAATTTTTTCTCCAATAAATACAGCAGAGGGCGTTTGCTCTGAATGATATAAATATGAAGCTAAGTCTTCAGCAATATTTCCATTTACTAATTCAACAGTGCTTGTAAAGGGTTCTCCAAATCCACTATCTCTAATGACATTTAAATATCCTGTACCTATTGCTTTTGTAAAATCAAAAGAATATTTATTATTGCCTATTTTGACTAGGTCTAATTCTAAATTAGGATTCCCTACATAACCCCTAACGTTTCCGTCTCTACCTGCATCAACTAGTAATCCTTTTAAAGGCCCGTCAGATCTAACTCTTAAAGTAACTCTCCCATGCATTATCTTCATCGAGCTAGCTAAAAGCAGTGAAGCACTGAATGCTCTTCCTAAAATGCAGGTGGTTAAATAAGAAAGTCCGTGTCTTTTTTTTGCTTCTAAAGAAGATTCTGTTGTTAAGACAGCAACTAATCTTATTCCTCCATTTGCTGCAGTAGCCCGAACTATCCTATCCTGCATGATTTTCTTTCATAAAATTTTTTGATTTTCCCTTTTTCCAAGAATAATATCCTAGAAGGAATTCCCTCAAATAAGGCAGGTTCATGAGTAACAATAATAATTGTATTTTTGTTTTTTAAATCAAGAATTAAATTCTTCACATCATTTCTCATTGAATAATCTAATCCAGCAGTTGGTTCATCAAGTAAAAGAATTGAGGGGTTTCTAAGAAGTTGAACTGCTACAGCTAATCTTCTTTGTTGTCCGCCACTTAATTGTTCAGGTGGTTGGGTCAGATTAAGTTTTTTCAAACCAACTTTATTTAAAACTATTTCTATATTTTTTTCTCTTAAAGATTTATGGCCTATTTTTAATTCTTTCCCAATGGTTGTACCTATAAAGTACCTTTCAGGAAATTGGAATACTACTCCACAAAACCATCTTCTTTGTCTAGGAGATAAAATTTTATTCTTCCAAGTAATTTTTCCTTTTTGTGGATTTGTTAATCCACTTATTATTTCGAGTAGTGTTGTTTTCCCAGAACCACTATTACCGCAAATTAAAATGATTTCATTTTCATGAACTTTTAAATTTAAACAGTCTATTATTTTTCTTTCACCAGTTTGGGGTTGATAAGATATTTCTTTTAAATCAAGCATTATTAATTAAATTATAGGTATGAATTTTAATCTAGTAATAACTTACTTATAATAGCTGTAGAACTAAAAAGCTATTAGTCAATATGAATATTACTTTTAGGGAAGTGGATCCTTTTAATTGTTGGATGTGGATCAGGTTTTCAGAATCACCAACTCAAGATGAAAAAAATTATTTAGATGGTGTTTTTGATAGTTGGTACGTTTTAGGAAGGTTGGGTGGATTTAATTCTGAAAATTTGCAAACCCATGAAGAGGGTTCAGATCTAAGTTGGATGTCCTACGATAATGACCAAAAAAACGCATCTCTTCCAGCCTTAATGCATAATTTAGGAATTATGGAATATCAAAACATGTGGGGAAGATGTTGGGTTGATTTTGGAACTTCAGACTCCATTTCAATAGATATATTAATTAATGCTTTGAATGAGATATCAAATAATTATGTAAAAATTGAAGAGCTAATTATTGGGGGCGAAAATAATGATTGGGCAATTGAAGAACATGAAGATTTAGTTTTCAAAGATTAAGTGTTTTAGATGGAAGACTTAACAAGATTAATTATTTCCCATGAAAGAATTGAAAATATTAAGAATAATAATTTAGAACTTTCTAAAGAAGAGACTCATTATTTAAATAAAGTAATGAGGATAAAAAATGGTAAAGAAATTTTTATAGCTAATGGAGAGGGTTCATTATGGAAAGCTATAAAAGTTAAAAATGATTGTTTAGAAATAATTCACTTAAAAAAACCTTACTTATTTCAAGAACAAGAAATCTACTTATTAGGATTAGCTGTTGTTATCCCAAAAAGTGGTTTTGAGGATATTTTAAAAATGTGTACTGAAATAGGAATTGATTTTATACAGCCATTATTTTCGGAAAGACAGGTAAACAAAAATTTAAATTTTTCTAGAAAACTTTTGAGATGGAATTCAATTATCAAAGAAGCAGTTGAGCAAAGTGAGAGATTATGGAAACCATCTATTTTAAATGGTATTAATATTATTGAATGGCTAAAAAGTAGAGATAATCAAGAAAGAGTTTCAATTTCTATAACTAGAGAAGAAACACTATATGACTTAAATCAATGGTTAAGAAAACAACAAGAATTTGTAAATAAAAAAAGAGGTATTTTTTGGAATGTAATTGGCCCTGAAGGAGGTTGGTCCTCTAAAGAAATTGATTTTTTCAATAGAAAAAATATTACCTTTGTTAAACTTTCTGATACTATCTTAAGAACTTCAACGGCTAGTATAAACGCATCATCAATTCTAAATCAGTGGAGAACTGATTTGAAATTAAGGCATTAGATAAATATGGATTTAATTAGAAATCAATTTTTTATAGGTTTTTGCATTAATTTTATTTTGATTTATATATTTTGTAAGATTCCTTTGATGACTAAAAGTGGCTGGATAAGTGCAGGAATTTTAGGCACAATTTTGTGGGGATGTTTGTCTTGGCAGGGATGGATGTCAGTAGTAATTTATTTATTATTTGGCTCACTTGTTACCAAAATAGGTTTTAAATTTAAAAAAGAACAAGGAATAGCTGAAAAAAGAGGTGGGAGAAGAGGGCCTGAGAATGTATGGGGCTCTGCAGCTACAGGATTATTTCTTGCCATTATGGCCAAATTTAATGCTGCCAATTTAGTGATGTTTAAAGTAGGTTTTGCTGCAAGTTTTGCTGCAAAGTTGGCGGATACTTTTGGTAGCGAAATTGGAAAAAGATTTGGTAAAGACACATATTTAATTACTTCACTTAAAAAGGTTGAGCGAGGAACTGAAGGAGGAATAAGTATAGAAGGAACATTAGCTAGTGTTTTGGGATCAATATTTATGGCTTTTATAATGCTTCGTCTTTCAATTATTTCTACAAAATATCATTTTTTAGTTGTTGTAGTTTCTGGATTCTTGGCAACACTTTCTGAAAGTATTATTGGTGCTAAATTTCAAAACAAATATAAATTAAGTAATGAATTAGTAAATGCTATTCAGACAAGTATTGCTTCAGTTTTTGCTATCTTTGCACTTATTTTATATTCATATTTTTTAAATTAATAATATTAAGAAAGACCTAGGATTCCTTCCATTTTGTAAGAGTCTCCCAGCTTTTAAGTCTTTGGAAAAGCCAGAAATGACCTTCGGAATTTAGATGAATTCCATCATGCGTAATCCAATTTTTACTCCTTTTATCAGAGTATATTTCTCTAAAAGTAGGAAGAAATGGGACATTCTGATTGAGGCATACTTCCTCCATTCTCCTTTCATAAGAATTACAAAAATCATTTGAGTACCATAAACATCCTGCGAACGGCATTTTGCTTTCGTCAACTGGTGTCAAACCAATAACAAATACATTTGTAAGAGAGTTCATTTCATTAATTAGCCTCTCTAATCCATATTCAAATCCATCTATATCTAATTGATGTCTTCCATTTATCTGACCAATTGCTGCAGTGTCGTTAAGACCAACATTTAATAGGATTGCTTTAGGTTTATTTCTTCTCGTTTCTCCTCTAGATGACCATTCTTTTTCCCATCTAGATGAAACTTTTTCTATCCCATCTCCTCTAACGCCAAGTTGATAAATAATTGGCCCATTTTGGTTATTGCACCAATCTTTTCTAAGCCTCTCACACCATCCACCACCTTCATTATCTCCCCATCCATAAACTGAGCTATCTCCAATTACAACTAGCTGTTTTGGTAAACTAATCACTATAACCGGAAAAAAATAATTACTTGATTTAACAAATTATTCTTACAAATCAAGTTAAACTATTTTTGATTTTACCATTTATTAATTCGCCAATTATTGCGATGGAGCTATACGCTAGCAAAACTATGGTGACTTCTTGCCATGCGAAGGAACTTAGTGATTCTTGCAATTGCCAACCTAGACCAACACTTCCAATAACCCCAACAATTGCAGTTTCTCTAATAATGATGTCAGATCTATAAGCGCAATATGCTAAGTAACTTTTTGCTTGTTGAGAAAATAAACCTAAAAGCCAACTAGTCTTTTTTGAGATTCCTAGAGATTTCATTGCAATATAATTTCTCTTGTCTTGGTTATCTAGATTTGTAAAAAGTAATTTGCTAGTAATACCAGCGTTGTGGAGACCTAATGTTAAAGCTGCTAAAGATACAGAAGGATTATTAAAAGTTAATAGAGTTAGAAGTATTACAGGTGTAGGAATTAAACGTAATAAAAATGCAAAAATTTTTATAAAAAATTTAGAAGTATTGTTGTTAAAAATTCCTATTACAAATGGAGGGAAACTAATTGCGATTCCTGTTGATAAAAGACTTAAAATTATTGTTTCTAATATAAGTTTTAAGAAATCAAATAATCCTAAATCTGAGCTTGATTTAAATAGAGAACTAATGGAATTAAAATTTTCAAAATTATTATTAAAAATAAAATAAAGAAAATATGAAAAAGAAAATAAAATTGTTGTAAAAAAAACTGCAATAAAAAAAATAGATAGGATTTTATTTGTAGTATTGAATTTTATTTTTTTGGATATTAACCCAGAAAGAATTATCAAAATTGCTAAGGACCATAAATAAGTCCACAACTCCCTAAAATTTAAAGTTTGGAAAGATAAAAAAATACTGGTACCTATTCCTCCAATTCCAAAAAGTCCTAAAATCACCGTACTTCTTATTGAACACTCTAATCGATATAAACCAAAGTTTTTAAATGTATTTATTATTGGATTCCATATTAAAGTTATTAAAAAAGAAAATTTAGGTGCATTTATTTGATTTATAGATTCAAAACTTTTGTAGTCAATAGTTTCTAATTGTTCAGCAAAAACTTTTGAATTTACAGCAATATAAGGTATGCATATAGCTATTATTCCTATCGAAAGATTTATTCCATATATTTGCATTAATAGTATTCCCCAAACCACTTCGTGTATAGATCTAATTATTGTTAGAAAAAATCTTATTATGCGGTAGAAAAAATTTGGAATATTAAAGATTTTATAAAAAATATTTGAGGAAATTATTCCAAAAATTGCTCCAAAAATAATACTTATTAACCAACTAAAAAAACCAATTAAGATAGTTTCATTTAATCGCTTAATTAAGGTAATAATAATTTCATTATCGATCTTAGGATTAAATGCAGAAATTAAGAATTCTTGGAATAATTTAAATCCTCCAAAATGAATATTGTTTATTAATTGATACCCTAGAGGTATGCATACCAAAATTGGAAGAAAAGATAATGAGGTATAGTTTAATTTTAATTTGTTCAACTAATTAATATATTTTGTCTAAATGAATCTTCTTTAAGTTATTTATTTTGATATTGAAAAAAATTTTACCATCTCTGATTCCAATAACCTTATCGAAATCGTTCAGCAAATCTAATCGATGTAATGCAACTAATGCCGTCTTTGGGGATTTTTTTGTATTATTTTTATCGATACTTTCTAGCATTAGTTTTTTTATTGTTGTTATCAATTTGGGATCTAGATTATTAAAAGGCTCATCTGCAAGTAATATATTTGATCCTTGAATTAATGATCTAGCTATAGCCACTCTTTGTTTTTGCCCCCCAGATAGTTTTCTGATTTTTTTGTCGTAAATAGAGTTATGAAGTCTACATAATTGCATATATTTATGCGCCATCTTAAAAGAACTTATATTTAGTAAATTTTTAAAAGCGAAATAAAAATTTTTTTTCGCTAGTAGTCCACAATTAACATTTTGTTCTGCAGAGAAATCTTCTATTAATCTTAAATCTTGCCATATAGTTGTTATTTTACTTTTCTGCTTTCTATCTAATTCCTCGAAACTTCTATTGAATAATTTAACCTCACCTTGAGTTGGCTTGATAGTGCCATTAAGTACTGAAATTAGTGTAGTTTTTCCTGAACCGCTTTTACCTAAAAGTGCAATTTTTTCCCCAGAATTTATTTTTAAATTTATTTTATTTAGGATCAGATCATTTTTGTATTTATAAGATATATTTTTTAATTCTAAGACAGTATTATTCATCTAATTTTTTTTAATTTCCTCCCGATTTCCTCTATATTTTTATATTGTTTTGAGTCTGCCATTATAAATCTTTTTGCATTGAACATATCTAATATCTGTTTATGTGATTTTTTATTTATATCTAAATTTAGAATTACTGATTTAAGTTCGTTTGTAAACCCTTCCCCGAATCTATTTTCAAGATCCCCTTGAGCAATCCAATGATAGTCAACATATTCTGAGGTGATCCAGAATAATTCTGAATTGCTTGCTCTTTTGGGATTATTTTTAAGAGTGTTTTCCCAAACTTGTTTATTTAAGGCTCCAGCATCAAATGCCCCACTATTAACTAAGGCTATAGTGGCATCATGACTCCCACTAAAACCTGCTTTTTTGCCTTTAAAGTGTTTAATTTCTACCCCTGCTAGATTTAAAAAATATTCTGGCATTAATCTTCCAGAAGTTGAGTTTTCAGAGCCAAAAGTAAATCTCAAATTTTTTAGTTTTTTAAGTCCTTTAATGTTTGAAACTGGGTTAAGTTCTAAATTTTTGTTTACTATAAAAACACTTTTAAATTCCTTATCGATATCTCTTTGAGCTATGACAATTGAATTAGGAGTTTGTAGTCTGGCTTGAACTCCTGATAAACCGCCAAACCAAACTAAATCTAAATCTTTAGTTCTAAATCCAGTAACTGCAGCAACATAATTAATAACAGGAATGTATTTAACTTCTACATCAAGTTGTTTGGATAATTCTTTTGAAAATAAATTAAATCTTTTGTCCAAAACATCTTGGTTTTGATCAGGTATTGCTCCAACTTTTAAAACTTTGGGATTTGAAAATACAGGTGATGAAAAAATAGAAAATAATATAGATGAACTTAATAAGAAATTTTTTAAATTAAACATTAATTCTTTTAAATTAATAGTAATCTGAGATTGCTTTTTCAATCCTCTGTAGTCCATCTTTTATTTTAACTTCTGAAGCTGCACAAGATATTCTTATACATTGATCAGCCCCAAAAGCTTTTCCAGGTACAACAACTAATCCGTAATCTTGAAGAGCTTTATTGCAGAAATCAACAGAAGTAATTGAGGAGTTAGGTAATTTTGGAAATGCGTAAAATGCTCCGTTAGGTTCTTCAATATAAATCCCATTTATATTATTAAGGCCCTCATAGAGAATTCTTCTTCTTTGATCATAATGGCTATTTATCGTTGAGAAAAACTCATTATTAATTTTTAAAGCCTCTACAGCACCTTTTTGAACAAAAGAGCAAACATTACTTGTACTTTGACTTTGTAATGCTGAGGATGCTTTGATTACATCTTTGGGACCTACTAAATAACCTATCCTCCAGCCAGTCATAGCCCATCCTTTCGCAAACCCATTTATTATAAAAATCCTATCTTTCAAGTCATTCGCCAATGAAGATAAACTGTAGTGTTTAAATTCTTTTTTAAGGATTAGTTCGTAAATCTCATCAGAAAGAATATTAATATTTGGATTTTCTCTAGCTAAATCGGCAATTTGTAATAATTCTTCCTTTGACATAACTCTTCCAGTAGGATTATTAGGAGAATTGATAATTATAAATTTGGTTTTTGAAGAGATTTTAGACTTCAAATCTTCTATATTTATTTTGAATCCTTCTTCTGCAGAAGAATTTGTAAAAATTGGCTTCCCACCCGCCAATCTAACCATCTGGGGATAACTTAACCAATATGGAGAAGGAATAATAACTTCGTCTCCAGTATTTAACAAGACTTGGAAAAGATTATATATTGCTTGCTTAGCACCATTTGTGACCATTACATGTTCAATTTCATAATTTAAATCGTTTTGAATTTGAAGTTTATTTGCAATTGCTTTTCGGAGATCTAAATTCCCCGCCGCAGGCCCGTACTTTGTGAATCCATCAAATATAGCTTTACTTGTAGCCTTTATAACTTCTTTTGGGGCATCAAAATCAGGTTCTCCTGCACTTAAATTGCAAATATCTACTCCTTCTGCAGATAATTGATTTGCTTTAGCACTTATCTGCAATGTAAGAGAAGGCTCAATTGAAAGTGCCCGATCAGATAAATTAACTTGACTCATTGACTTATGACTTTTCAAATATGACTTTTAATAATGACAAATGCATAAATTAAGAATAAATAAAACTATCACACTATGGTTTAATTTAGTTCATTTTCTTAATCTATTTTATTTTCATGTTTTGAGTTCTTAAGATAAAAATATTTAATGTTTCATTTTCGGTGAAAAGGTTAGTAATTGGGAGAGGAAGTGTATTTGCAGATTTGTTAATAATTGGTGAGGCACCTGGAGCACAGGAAGACTTAGAAGGAAAACCTTATGTAGGTAAATCTGGTAAGCTACTAAACGAATTATTAATACAAGCTGGGATTGACTGTAAGAATGATGTTTATTTTTGTAATGTAATTAAATGTCGTCCTCCAAATAATAGAAGACCCACTGTTAGAGAAGTTAATATTCATAAACCTTGGTTATTACAGCAAATAAAGCTAGTTGATCCAAAAATTATATTACTTACTGGTTCAACTGCTATGAGTGCTATTTTAGAAGTTAAAGATCCTATAAGTAATTTAAGAGGACAATGGATTAAAAAAGATGGGAGAGAAATTATGGTAATTTTTCACCCATCTTATCTGTTGAGATTTTCTTCAAAAGAAATCAATAAACCTTACCATCTAACTTTGAAAGACCTTGAGAATGTAAGTGGTAAACTATATGCCGTATAATTTAGTGAAATGCTTTTTGAATATCAAGAATTTTAATGTCATTAACTCAATCAAAAGAGGTTAATAGTCTCTCCAAAAGATATTCAACTCATATAGAGAGAAGGATAACTAGAACAGTAATGGTAGGTGATGTAGCTATTGGAAGTGATTATCCAGTAAGAGTTCAATCGATGATAAATGAAGATACGATGGATGTCGAAAATGCTTACTTAGCTATCAAAAGACTTCATGATGTGGGTTGTGAAATAGTAAGGTTAACTGTCCCCTCATTAGCACATGCCAAAGCAGTAGGAGATATAAAGGCAAAATTACTAGAAAATAATATTAATACCCCCTTGGTGGCAGATGTTCACCATAATGGTATGAAAATTGCAATGGAGGTTGCAAAACATGTTGATAAAGTAAGAATTAATCCCGGATTGTTTGTGTTTGAAAAATCAGACCCTACAAGAACTGAATACACAGATGAGGAATTTGAAACTATTAAACAAACAATACTTAAAAGATTTACTCCTTTAGTTGAAGTTTTAAAGGCTGAAAACAAAGCTCTAAGGATTGGAGTTAATCATGGGTCTCTATCTGAGAGGATGCTTTTTACTTATGGAGATACACCATTGGGAATGACAGAATCTGCGATGGAGTTCGTCAAAATTTGTGATGAGCTTGATTTTCATAACATAATTATTTCTATGAAAGCTTCTAGGGCTCCAGTCATGATGGCAGCTTACAGAATGATCGCAGATAGGCTTGACTCAGAAGGATATAATTATCCCTTACATTTAGGAGTGACTGAAGCTGGAGATGGTGATTATGGAAGGATTAAAAGTACTGCTGGAATTGGAACGCTTTTAGCAGAGGGATTAGGAGATACTATCAGGGTTTCATTAACAGAAGCACCAGAAAAGGAAATACCAGTGTGCTATTCAATTTTGCAATCTTTAGGATTGAGAAAAACAATGGTTGAATATATCAGTTGCCCTAGTTGTGGGAGAACACTTTTCAATTTAGAAGAAGTTGTAGATAAAGTTAGGAACGCCACTTCACATTTGACTGGTTTAGATATAGCAATAATGGGATGTATTGTTAATGGACCAGGAGAAATGGCAGATGCTGATTATGGTTATGTTGGTAAAGGCAAAGGAACTATTGCCTTATATAGAAGGAAAGAAGAGATAAAAAGAGTACCTGAAGATGAGGGGGTTAATGCTTTAATCCAACTTATTAAGGATGATGGGAAGTGGATTGATCCTTAAGGATTTGTCAAATTTTTGAAATTATAAATAAATTCTTTTTATAATAAGATATATTGAATTCTTTGAAGATAAGAAAATTGGTTAAAAAAAAATTTATAATTCTGTTTGCGACAACCTTTTCTGGGTTATTTTTAAATAATTTTGCAGAAGCTACAATTTTAAATAATAGTTATAAAGAAGTTATTGATCATGTTTGGCAAATTGTATATAGAGATTTTCTTGATTCAAGCGGTAAATTTCAAAAGTCCAATTGGATTAATCTAAGAAAAGAAGTTTTATCAAAAACATATTCAGACAGCAATGAAGCATATGATGCGATTAGAGATATGCTTTCTAATTTAGATGATTCTTATACAAGATTTTTAGAACCTAAGGAATTTAATCAAATGAGAATAGATACCTCCGGTGAATTAACTGGAGTTGGTATCCAAATAGTTAAAGATAAAGAATCTGATGATTTAATAATCATTTCTCCTATAGAGGGCACCCCTGCATTTGATGCTGGAATTAAAGCTAGAGATAAAATATTGTCTATAGATAATATTTCTACTAAAGGTATGAATATTGAGGATGCAGTGAAATTAATAAGAGGACAAAGAGGTACTAAAGTTAAGCTTGAAATTCTTAGAGGTTCTAAATCCTTTTTCAAGATTTTATCAAGAGAAAAGATTGAAATAAAATCTGTATCTAGTAAAGTCAATCAAACCAAAAACGGTTTATTAATTGGCTATGTAAGAATTAAACAATTTAATGCAAATGCATCAAAAGAGACTAGAGATGCTATTAAGGATTTAGAAACAAAAAAAGTTGCAGGATATGTTCTTGACTTGAGAAGTAATCCAGGAGGTTTATTAGAATCAAGCATTGATATCTCAAGGCACTTCATTAACAAAGGAGTAATAGTAAGTACAGTAAGTAAAGATGGTTTAAAAGAAACAACAAAAGGAAACGGTCAAGCTCTAACTAAAAAGCCCCTAGTTGTCCTGGTTAATGAGGGTTCTGCTAGTGCTAGTGAAATATTATCCGGTGCAATAAAAGATAATAAAAGAGGAAAATTAGTTGGTAAGAAAACGTTTGGAAAAGGTCTAGTTCAATCTATGAGAACATTAGTTGATGGTTCAGGATTAACTGTTACAGTCGCTAAGTATCTAACTCCGAACGGTACTGATATAAACAAATCTGGAATTATTCCAGACATAGAAGTAAAAATGAATATAAACCCTATACTCCAAAGAGAGATAGGAACTAGAAAAGATAAACAATATAGAGCAGGTGAGAAAGAGCTATTAAATATAATTAATAGAAAGAATCAGATAAGCGAATTTAAGCCTGACACTACAAATCTTAATGCATTCCTAAAAATTAATAAGGAAGATAAAGTATTTTCATTAAATTAATTACTCATATCCAGCATTCTCTTTATTGGTACATAGGCTCTTCTTATTATTGCTGGGTCTAGTTCGATCGACGGGGAATTATTTTTCAAACAATCAAGAATTTTTTCTAAAGTATTTAATTTCATATATGGACACTCATTACATTTACAACCTTCTATATCGGGGACTTCAATAAAATTTTTGTTAGGCTCTTTCTTCTTCATTTGGTGGATTATTCCAGGTTCAGTTAGTACCATGTAAGTTCTGGATGGATCTTTACTTACGAAATCAAGCAGCTTACTTGTTGATCCAATAAAGTCTGAGAGAATTAGTAAATTTTGACTACATTCAGGATGAGCAATGACTTTTGATCCTGGATTTTGATATTTTAATTTTAAAAGCGCTTCTTCACTAAATGATTCATGAACAATGCAGCTGCCATGCCATAATTTAAGATCTCTTCCAGAATTTTTCTGTACCCATCTCCCAAGGTTCTGATCTGGTGCAAATATTATCTTTTTTTCTTGAGGTATCTTTTTAATTAATGAGACTGCATTACTGCTTGTACATATCAGATCACTTTGAGCTTTTACTTCTGCAGTACAATTTATATAACTAACGACATAGTGATCTGGATTTTCTGCCCTGAACTTTTGAAATTTATCTGAGGGACAATCATCTGCTAATGAGCATCCTGCGTCAATATCTGGTAATAGGACTGTTTTATTAGGGCTAAGTATTTTTGCGGTTTCGGCCATGAAGTGTACACCGCAAAAAATTATTATATCTGCATCATTATTTGCAGCTTTCCTAGATAGATCTAATGAATCGCCAATAAAATCTGCAATTTCCTGAATCTCTGGAGCTTGATAATAGTGCGCAAGAATAATTGCATTAGCTTTTTTGCAACGCTCTTTTATTTCAGAAATCAAATCCTCTTCATTTTGAACTGATTTCTGTTTTGCAGTAGAAGTTATACTGGTCAGGATTTAGAATATCTCTAAATAGATTATATGCCTTTAAACAGAAAAAATTCTGACAAATTTAAAAATTGCTATTGTTGGTGACTGTCATGGTCAATGGTCTGAATTAGACTTGAAAGTTTTATCGATTATCAAACCAAATATTGTTTTATTTGTTGGTGATATTTCTGATGGGAGTATCAAAATAATTAAAAAAATCAATGAGATCAAAATTCCTACTTTTGTGATTTTAGGGAATCATGACAGAGGGAAAGATTGTACAGGGGAAACTCTCTCAAAGCAGATACGTGTTCTTGGTGAAAAATATTGTGCATGGGATTTGAAAGTTTTTAATAATCAAATAAATTTATTGTCTGCTAGACCATGTAGTTCTGGCGGCGGCTATTATCTTTCGAAAGAAGTTAAAGGTGTTTATGGACCTATCACCGAACAAGATTCAATAAATAAAATTATCAAATGTTCGGAAAAGACTGTAGAAGATATACCTTTAATAATTATGTCTCATGCAGGCCCCTCGGGTTTAGGATCAGAACCTAAAAGCATTTGTGGGAAAGACTGGAAATTACCCTCATTAGATTGGGGAGATAGAGATTTGTCTGTGGCGATTTCTCAAATACAAAAGAGAAGAAAAGTTGATCTTGTAATTTTTGGTCATATGCACAACCGGCTTAAAAGAAATCTTGGTTTAAGAGAGATGTTTAAAATTGATAGCAAAGAGACAATTTATTTCAATACTGCTGTAGTGCCAAGATATAAAACTGATGAAGATGGGAAATTACTAATTAACTTTTCATGGATTGAGTTTGAAAAAAAGGAATTAATACATGTCTCTCACCGATGGTATACAGAGTCTGGTGAGATTTGTGAAGAAGATAAATTTTTTTAGGATTTGATATTTTTGTTTATATTTTTAAGTATTTTTGGGCTTTTCATATCTTGAAAATAATGTTTGAGACAAGATATAACCCGCAATTCCTGCGGCTGTAAAAGCTAAACCATTTTTAAATAAGGGTAATAAATCATTTGTTCTGGATATTATAGGTGCCAAACCAAAAATTCCAAATAACATCCCCCATAAGGGAGAAAGAAGAGCTAAAAATCCAATTGATATGACTTGACCTTCTTTTCTTGGAGCAGATGCAAAACCTGCTACTAAACCTCCAAGAATAGATGTACATAAAGTCCAAATATATTGCTCTTTGGGTATGCCAGGGACAACTTGGCATCCTCCTCTTTCAAGGCAAATCTTTACTGAATCAATTGCATCTAATACTGCACCATCCTCACCGTGATCTTTAACATAGTATTGGTTGCCAAATCTTGTTTGAAGTTCAACCCAAAATAACCTTGGCATAAAATTAAAATAAGCCTCTCCAACGTTAAAGTTCAGCAAATTTCCCCCTCTAGGATCCGCAACTATCAATAAACTTGTCTCATCTAAATCCCAATAGTCCTTAATTGCGCTACCAGGAGAACTTTCAAACTGAGATAAATATTTAATTTTCCACCCACTTTCAATTTCTAGATTATTGAGCTTTTCCTCTAAAGATTTTTTCTGATTAGGGCTTAATGTTTTGGCTAAATCGATTACTGGTGTTTTTTCTTCTGGTAAGAGATTTGGATTATTTATAGCGAAAACGGGTTTATGTGAAATTAAAACTAATATAGATAGAAATATTCCTAATAAATAGTTAATCTTTGAAGGCATAAATAAGTTTTGTCTTTTTATATTTTCGCCGATGAATAGCTTACCCGCGAATAATCCAGATTGGTTAGTAAAAAAAATAATAAAAATGGGTGGGATTATAAGTTTTTATGACTTTATGAATTTCGCATTAAATGATCCTATTAATGGTTTTTACGGCAGCGGTAAAGCTGATATAGGTGCTCGAGGAGATTTTGCCACATCACCCTCTTTATCTGATGATTTTGCTTTTTTGGTTGGTAAACAAATAGAAGATTGGTTGATTCAGTTCAAAAATAGTTTTTTATCTAATCAGAAATTAGCTGTAATTGAATTTGGAGCAGGAGATGGAAGCTTTATGAGTGGATTAATTAAATATTTTTTAGAAAATAACAAGGATTTTTTGGAAGGAGTTTCTTTTGTAATTATTGAACCTAATGAAGGGATGGTAGAAAAACAAAAAAATAAATTGGAAGAATTTTTAAACTTAGGCATTGATATTTTATGGAAAGGTTTGGAAGAATTAGAGGAAAATAATATAAATGGAATAGTTCTTGCAAATGAGGTTTTGGATGCTTTGCCAGTAGAAAGAATAACCTTCTCAAAAGGAAAATTACTTCGACAAGCAGTTTCTATAGACAAAAAATCTCATAAATTATATTTTGATGAAATGCCAATTTCAATTAAATTGAGAAAAAGTATTGAACTTGCTAAAAGTGAGTTGGGAATGACTATCCCGCCTGAAGATGCTCTAGAAGGATGGACGACAGAATGGCATATAGATAACTCAACATGGTTAAAAGCTATTTATGGAAAAATTAATATTGGTATTTTATTGATAATTGATTACGCTAAAGAAGCTAGAAAATACTACACCTCTAAGAATTCTGATGGAACGATAGTTTCTTATGAAAATCAAAAAATGATGAATAATGTCCTAGATTCTCCAGGGAATTGCGATTTAACATCTCATGTGTGCATAGAAACTTTAATTAATGATGCTGAGACTCTTGGATTTAATACTGCAGGAATAACTAAGCAAGGAGAGGCTTTGTTGGCACTTGGATTAGCAGAGAGACTTTATGGGATTCAAAAAGAATTTAAGGAGGATTTATCAAATGCCCTTTTAAGAAGGGAGGCATTACTTAGACTCGTTGATCCTGTTTGCTTAGGTGATTTTAAGTGGTTTGTTTTTACAAAGTTTAATGAGAAGAAAATGAATATAAATTCAACCTGTTTGCGTTAAGGAAAAAACTTTAAAAATAATGAATCCTCGACGTCATTATATATATCTACTGCGCCAATTTCTTTAGGTAATATAAATCTCATTTTGCCATCACGAACTTTTTTATCGCCCATGAGTATTTTAAGAACGTCTTCTTTATTCATTTTGGGGATCTCGATAGGAAGATCGTAACTCCTCAAAAGATTCTCCTGTCTTTCTAATTCTTCTTGAGACCATAACCCTTTCTCAATTGCTATTTTCCCAGCAATATTCATACCAATAGATATTGCCTCACCATGTAGAAATTTGCCGTATCCACATAAATTTTCAATAACGTGCCCAAAAGAATGACCATAATTCAATATTGCTCTTATACCATTTTCATGTTCGTCTTGAGAAACAATATGAGACTTTGTTTTTATTGAACTATTAATTATTTTAATGAGATTATCATTCTTGAGATTTATAAGTTCATTTTTGTTTTTTTCAATTTCTAAGTATTCGAAAAGTTCTTTATCTCTTATTACTCCGTATTTTATTACTTCGGCCATGCCTGCATTAAATTCTCTTTTGGGCAAACTTTTTAAAGTTTCTGGATCAATAAAAACTGCTTTAGGTTGATTGAAAGCTCCAATTAAATTTTTGCCTTTTGGATGATTTACTCCTGTTTTCCCTCCCACAGATGAATCAACCATTGATAATAATGTGGTTGGAATTTGAATATATTCGATACCTCTCAGCCAAGTAGCAGCTGCGAAACCACTTACATCTCCAACAATTCCTCCTCCAAGGGCAATAACTATTGAATTTCTATCTAAGCCAAATTCAAATGCAATATCATATATTTCACTCAAGGTTTTTAAGTTTTTATATGATTCTCCAGCCTTGATAAGGAACATTTTGGCCTGAAATTGATTATCTTTTAAATTCTTTAAGAATTTTTCTCCATACAAATTTGATATTTCTTCATTTGAAATCACAAGTATTTTTCTATTCTTTGTTATTCCAATTTTTAAGAGTTCTTCGCTGATATTATTCAGTATCCCTGCTTTTAGAGTTACTTCGTATGATTGATCACCTAATGGGACTAATATTTTTCTCTTATTCACAATTGATTACCTAGTTAAAATTTATAAATATTTGGTATTAAATAATTTATATATTAGCAAAATCTAAGCTCTAGATAATTAAAAATTCAGTTGTTAAGAATTAGAAATGGTAATAAAATCATGCTATGAGTTTAAAAAAAAATTTAAACGATATTAAGAAAAATTATTCCCTAGGAATAATTGGAGGAGGTCAACTGGCTTTGATGTTAACTGAGGCCGCAAAAAAAAGAGATTTAGAAGTATGTGTGCAAACAAAATCTTGCAATGATCCTGCAGGTTCAAAAGCAGATCATGTCATAGAAGCTGATCCTTTAAAGATAAGAGGCAATAAATCATTAATTAATGAGTGTGAAAAAATAATTTTTGAAAATGAATGGATAAAAATTGATAAATTAAATTTAATTGATAATAATGATATTTTTGTTCCAAGCCTTAATGCAATTAAGCCATTAGTAGATAGGTTTTCTCAAAAAAAATTAATAGATAGAATGAATATTCCAAGTCCAAAATGGATAAGTATTGAGGATTTTAAAAATCTCTCTAATGAAGAAATCAATAATTGGACTTTTCCTCTAATGGCTAAATCAAATAAAGGTGGATATGACGGTAAAGGGAACAAAAAAATAAAGACAAAAGAAGATTTAGATTCCTTTTTAACAGAGAATAATTCTGATGAATGGTTAATAGAAGAATGGATAGAGTATGAAAAAGAACTGGCTCTTGTTGGTTCTAGAGATAGGACCGGTAAGATAAGATTCTTTCCAATAGTAGAGACATTCCAATCAAACCATGTTTGTGATTGGGTTCTTGCCCCTGGAACAAATGAATATGATTTGAACTTATTTGCAATAAATATTTTCTCTTCAATAGTCAATGAACTTAATTATGTTGGAGTTTTAGCTATTGAATTCTTCTATGGAGAAAATGGTCTTTTAATTAATGAAATAGCTCCTAGAACACATAACTCAGCTCATTTCTCTATTGAAGCTTGCACTTCAAGTCAGTTTGATCAATATGTTTGCATTTCTTCTGGGATAATGACACCTGAAATTAAAATGAACTGTGAAGGGGCAATTATGATAAATCTACTGGGATTAAAAAAGAATTTCCCAATTTCCATGGTAACAAGAATTAAAATGTTATCTGAAATTGAGGGTTCTAATATTCATTGTTATGGCAAATCTCGCGAAATTCTGGGAAGAAAAATGGCTCACATCACATTTTTATTAAATGGTAAAACAGATTCAGAGAGATATGATGAAGCTCAAGTTTTATTAACTATGGTAAGAGACATTTGGCCATCTCCAAATGCATGAAAAAATAAGTTAAAGTTAGATTACTGGATCTTTGGTTAAGTTCTTCTTTATGTGCTCTGATCTGACTCTCTTTCGACATGAGGAGACTGTCGTGATGCGGTAGTAAACCGATCTTGTAATCGGAAACGAAAGCCCACTTTGAATCCTCTTCTGGCATTTCCAGGTCGATGCAGCAGAGAACTGACGGGGATCCGGTGTTACCTATCAAAAATGCCTGCTATAAAAGGCTTTTGATAGGTATTTTATTTCTCAGGAATAACTAAGCTGTTTTTACTACCCTATCAGTCTAAATAATTTATTTGCCAAAATACTTGACGATCCATTTCTAATGCATTTATATTAATAGTACATATGTATTACTAAGTAATGACTTTAGGAGGAGCTAATGTTTGGACTAATTTTTCTTACGGTTATCGTAATGAGTCCCCAAGTGGTTGGTTGCTTAGCCCAGACCGCAGCAGATTAATTTTATTTACAAGGAATAAAAAATCCCCAAGGAATATTATGAGAATTTTTGCTCATACATATTATGCAAACGATCTTGGCGAGCCAATTGCAATTAAATCATCAACTCAAATGTATTTGGATAATGCTTGGGATAAATGGCATGACCTTCAATTAGAAGGTTGGACTTTTGAAGAACTTGAATTACCTGAATCAGTATGACTAACTTAAATCCAATCAAAAAGAAACTATTAAAAGAAAATAGAAAGATATCTATACAAGACCCATCAAAATTATTAGCAGAATTTTTTAATGGTGTTGTGATTGAACTTGATGAAAAATATAAATATGACTCATAAAGAATTAATAGATCTAGTTTCTGCAAATTTATTTAAGCAAAGTAGAAAGCTCGAAAGCAGAAGGTCTTGGCTGGCAATGAGAAATTACCTTGAACAATTAGACAGCGAACAACTTAAATCCATGCTTAAGGAACACAGATGATTTAAAAATTTATTTAGTTTTTATTTTTTTCTTAATTCTTAGAAAACCGTAAGTTGCAAAGCCAACCAAAAACATATCTAAGTAAATATGCCAAGTAGGAAAAATCTGGTGTACTAATTCCATTAACTTTTTATTGCCACTTGCCAATAAGGATAATCTAAATTTGATTTCTCTCTCATTAATTGTAATTTTCTAGAATTTATTTTTACTACTATTCCATCTGTTGGATATTTTCTGAAAAGCTTCCCTTCTAACCACTGTTTTCTTAATAATTGAACTTGGCTCGTAAAGTTGCATGAAATATCTTGAGGTATCTTAAAGCCAAGTTTAGAAAGACTCTTTTTGGACTCATATTGGTTAAGTGTTGAATTAAGTATTTGAAATGCGCAGAAGCTGAGACTTTCAGAAAATCCTTCTTTAGCTCTTAGAAATCCAGAAGCGATTCTCTGTGAACTATTTGGACTTTGGTTGGGTGCATATAATTCACCCCTAACTTGAAGAACTCCTCGTAAAGAGAGATTACTGGGAATGTCTTGGACTTTAATAAGTTTACTAGTAACGTCTGTCCCTTTTCTTGAAATTGCTTTCTCCAAGGTTCCATCCCTATATTGCAAAGCAACGGCACAACCATCAATTTTTGGTTCAATTAATAATCTGGTATCTACTAATAATCCTCTCAAAAATTCATTTAATGAATCCTTTTCTAATGCAGGTAAAACTAGTTTATTTTTATTTTTAAAGTAATCACAATTAGGGTTTATTCTTAATAAATTTTTTTCAAGCTGGTCGAACTGCTTATCAGAGATTAAAGCATTACCATTTCTATAATTATCGTCATACCATTCAATTCGTTCTTCTAAATAAGTCTTCATTTAATACGATGGCTTAATTTTTTGGCTAGGTATCCAACTTGGTTTATCTATGATCCATTTTTCTCTATCTTCATATTTAACAGTCCATAAAAGAAATGAAGAAATTTCTTTTAAAGTTATGCCAAATATATATCTTGTTTTTGGACTTATTGATATAAATCCAAGTAATAATACAAATAAAATAAGTTTAATCATGCCTTTGATCATTTAAAAATCAGCGTAATTTTTGCGAACTTTTAATTAATGCAATTCTTATAACCTTCAATCTTTGCTAGTTCATCAATGTTCAAACTTGTTTCCTCTAGTATAGTTTCTCCTATATCGTCCTTATTAAATTTAGTTAATGCTCCTTTAGTAGAATACTTAATACATAGGTTTTTGTATTTTGCTTCTTTAACAACAGGAGATAAATAAAAACCAAACAAGATTATAAAAACTCCATAGGTTACAACTTTTCTATGGTTTTTCCACCATTCGTAAAATTTATTGGACACGAAAAAATAAATAATTAATAACTATTTTAAATCGATTATCAAAAAATTACTTTAGTAATTGAAGGATTGCTTAATTTATTGTTTTTTCATTAATAGATCTAACCCAAGAATAATATCTTGATTTTCTAATCCTTTGCTCTTTCGAGACTAATCTATCTGCAGATTCTAGGGGTGATTCTCCTTTCTCAACTTTTGTTGTGATAGATATACCAAAACCTTTTGCTTCAATTTTTGCAATGCCACCCTCAAAAAAAAATAAAAAAGACCAACCTTTATTCCATCCTAAATAGAAGGGATTTCGATACATTGAATTCTTTTAAATATACTCTTTAATGTTATTTTCTTTTTCAAGGTGTTACTTGTATACACTATTACCAAATAAGAAGTTTAGGCTGATTATTTCTGGAAAAGTAATTTTGGTGCTTAAATAATTACTTTAGGAATACTTGACGTCCAGGAGTAGTACATTTATATTAATAGTACAACTGTATTATCTTTATGACTTCAGGAGTATCTAATGTTCGGACTAATTTTTATCGTTGCAGCCTTATTGACCCCCCAACTGGCTGGTTGTTTAACAAAAAAACTGGTTTTTTAATTTTTTTTGAGAGTTATAAGAAATCTGTGTCTAATAACTTAAAAGTATATACTCATCTTTTCTATGCAAATGAATTAGGTGAACCAGCCGAAATTAAAAATTCAAGACTTCATTCTATTGA
This sequence comes from uncultured Prochlorococcus sp., assembly GCA_902615165.1. Next base: position 15,280 of record CACMNZ010000005.1, on the reverse strand, counting down.
GTGCGCTTGTGAAACATGGAATGAATTAATTTCAGGAGGTTGGCAAATTGTTACTAATAAATTCCAGTAATCATGACTAAGGTAAATCCGTCAAAATGGGAATATCTAAAAGAATCTACTCTAAAACGAAAACGAACAAAGATTTGTATTACTTGCAATCACTTTCGCTACAGCACTACAGAAACTTTTGCTACTATCATGATCTGTCCAAAATACGACAAACTCATACCACAGGGTGATCATTAACTTAAAGGTTGTGAGTTTTGGCAAAGAAATAGGACTATATTTTCTCCTGAAGCATCTTTATTATTTTCTAATTAAACTCCTCTAGTTAAAGATATTTAATTATGTAAACAAAGCATTATTTTATACAACTTAAAAAATTCTTTTTAAGTAATTTTGAATCATGATTCAATTCTACTTTTCCATATTTTTATTAGTTGTGCTTACATTTTTTGCACTTTTATTAGATGCACCAGAATTGGCTTCTTTAATTCAAACATTTTAGAAAAAAACAAATCAGCATTTTTACTGATTTACTTTTTTTATGAGTAAGGCGTAGGTTTAACTTGTTGATTAGGAGGGATCTAATGATTGACAGTCCACCAGAGGAGTTAGATTATAAAATTTAAATCTATTTAAAACTAATGCTAAATTTGGAATGAATCTTCTATTTAGGATTCATTCCTTTTTGATTTCTTTCAAAAATTGTAAATTATCAATATTAAATTTTTAAAGTAAAAAATCTGTTCATATCAATAAGGATTTAATGCCTATGTTTCTTCTGAGATAGCGGCTAACTTTACCTGAATCCAAAACCAGATCTCTGCTTTTCCTTTTCTTCCCATTCATTCATAATTAGTTTTAGTAAACTTTTAACTTCTAAATTCGAAGCATCGGTATCTTTTTGAAGAATTATACAAATGTTTTTTATTTCCTCATAAGCATTATCAATTAATATTGTTTTTTGATCTGGATTAGCCATAGAATTTTAAAATGCTCCATTACAGTTGAACCCACTGCAGTTAATGATCCTAAAAATGTTCATTATGAAATTATGAAATCTTTCATCAAAGAAAAATGCCCAGGTAGTAAATATTGCAAAACCAGAAACAGCAAAAGCAGCATATTGAAGCCAATGTATTCCATAGCTGTCTATTCCATTTTTATCAAAATCAGAATTACTCAAATGCCTTTTTTTGCTTATAATAAAAAATTTTTTTTTAAAAGGAGAGTTTGTTTTGAACGAGAGATTTATTTTTCTTTTATACTTTAATATCTTGATGGTTTAAATGAAACCAGGAATTATCCACCCAAAAAAACCGTAGTTTATTATTAAGGCTAAAAAACCAATCATAGCTAATCTCCCATTTGTAATTTCGGCATTTTTCCAAAATTTGCCCATATAGTTTTTAATTTTTTTCGAATTTTTATCTATTAAATAATTTGGTTCTAAAGGTTCCTGTAACCTTTTGATGGCGTATAAAGAGAATTGAGTAGTAATTGCGATGATAACAACTATAAAACTAGTAAGAGCATCCATTTTTAGATTTCATATGTGATCAATTACTAGCCAAAGAGTAAATGACGATTGTATGTATCAAACGTTTCCTTATTTCTGCTTTATTTCAGAGGAAAACTTAAGTTGAATTATTAATGAATGTAACATAGTTTAATAAAATTAGTATGAATTCTTACTTTTTCTTTGGATTTTACATTTTTAAGTACTTAATTGTTACATTTATGTATCAGTTATTCCCAAAGAGTATTCTCAATTGAATTACAAAATTAACTTTAAAGTTTTTACTTTAAATTTGATAAAGTCTTGAAAAATATTTATAGGGAATATAATTTCAATGTTATTTTTTTAAAAATCTTTTTATTAACTAAAAATTATTATTTTTGTTTGATTTCTGGAAGGTAGAATTTATTGCCTAATGTGTAACCAATTGACATCAGAACAAACCCAATAAGTTGAGGTAAATGAGAATTTGCTAGAGAGATCTTTTCAATCATTTCTCAATCTTTAAATTTATATACTAATAAAAAATTTTAAATACTGTAAGTCTATTTTTTTTTTGATTCTTTAATCTCCCCAGATTTTTTTAGTGAATTAACAAGTCTTTCATTTTCTGTTTTTAAATTTTCTAATGCAGATTTTGTGAATTGTTCTTTAGCCTCAAATTTTGCTGAACTTATAACTTTTTTATTAGGGAGTTTTTTCTTCGGTTCTGACTTCATATTAAACAGCAATTTAAAAAATTTTAGAAGTTATTTTTTTTGAGTTAGGTATTATTTTTTACAGTTTTCTGGTTAATAATATTTGTTTACATAGACAAATTAATCTTTATCTTTTGGGAGCCTTAACCATCCAGTAGTCCAATCTGATTTTAGTTTTGCCCATGAAATTCTTTTAATATCTTTTTTATTTTTGGTAGGAAAAATATCAACCCATCTATCTTCATTTTTCCCACCATAAGCTTTAACTTGAAAATGCCGATTACCATTAATTGTTTTTGGTGCTGTCCAACACAAAGTAGGAGGCCATTTCATGAGAACTTTTTAAAAGTTAAAAAACTAAAGGTTGCTTTGCCCAGTTAACACTAAACCATAATATGCAATCGTACCAATGATAAGTACGATTCCTAGTATTCTAATAATCATGATTTAATATTTTTAAATTCAAATTATTTTAAAGAAATTTTATAAATTTTCGTTAAAGATTTAATATTTTCTAATTTTTCCTTTTTTTATTTCTAATTATGGAGTGGCAAGATTCAGGATGCCATTCATTCTGAATCTTGCCAATAAAATCATAAATAAATGAATCGGGACATCCAGTTGTTTTTTGAAGTTCTGAAAGTTCTTCTTTAATGAATTCATATACACTCGTTATTACCCCTAAATTTTCTTCTTGGGAGGGAGCCCATTGTTTATTTTCCATTAATATTTTTTAAATTATTTTCCACAATATCGTAATAGGTTATGTCTCCATAATCAGCATCTGAACAACATAAATCTCCATATAGTTCCTCTAACAAATCGTACGCATCTGAATACTTAACAAAACTTTGAGCTGTTAATTCGTCATCTTTCCCATCAATCCTAATTATTTTGTAGGTCATATTTTACTTAGATGTTAAAAATATTTTTTTGATTCATTAGATCATCTTATAAATAAAAATCTTATTTAGGAGTATTAGTTGGGTAAAGCTTCTGAATTTTATTTTTCTGAATTTCTATTTTTCTTCTTTCATATTTTTTTGCCATTATTTTTCTGATAAATAATTGTGGGATAAGCCAAACTAACGCAATAGCTATAGCCATGAAAGCAGGATTTCTCCATGTTAACCTAATTATCTCTTGTATAAATTCTTGATTGAAAATTTCCATACATTAAATTTTGATGATAAAAATATCTTTGCTTTCTTTTATAAATTTTTTAAATTTCATAATTCATCATAACCCTAAAAAAAATCTAATAAGGAATTTTATAAATTTTTTCTTTTTCTAGTTTGTTTTTTTTTAATTTGGATTTAGATTAATTTTTTATTTTTTAGTTTAGAGATGTCGAATTACCTAATTACAGGATCAAATAGAGGTATTGGATTAGAACTATGTAGACAAATTCAAAAGAGGGGAGATAACGTAATCGCAACGTGTAGGAGTGCTTCAAAAGAACTTAGAGATTTAGGAGTGAGAATTGAAGAGAATATAGAAATTTCTTCTGATGAGTCGATAACAAATTTGTGTAAAAAACTATCTGGAGTTAATTTAGACTGCTTAATTCATAATGCAGGAATTTATGAATTTAATTCTTTCGAAAGCCTAGATAAAAAAAGTATTTTTCGTCAATTTGAAGTCAATGCATTAAGCCCAATATGTATGACTCAATCGCTTAAACATCTTTTAAAAAGATCTTCTAAAGTTGTTTTTATCACAAGTAGAATGGGATCTATTGAAGATAATACATCTGGAAGTTCTTATGGTTACAGGATGTCTAAAGTCGCCTTGTCCATGGCAGCAAAATCACTTTCTATAGACTTATCAAGAGAGGATATTTACGTAGCTATTTTGCATCCTGGATTAGTGAGTACAAGAATGACTGGCTTTACAAGAAATGGAATTAGTCCTAAAGAATCAGCAAATGGCCTTTTAAAACGTATTGATTCTTTAAATAAAAATAATTCGGGTACGTTTTGGCACGCAAATGGAGAAGTTTTGCCCTGGTAATAACTTTACCTTCATATTGAAGAGATTTATATTTTTAATTTGTTAAAAAACTTTTAAATTTTTAACTAATTTCTTTTCTTATTAAATTCTTTTAGTTATGTTTGAGAAAACATTAGTAAAGGAGGTGATTCATTGTCGTATCTACCGAAAAATACGGTTAACAAAGGGGCCGTGAATTCAGTATCTACATCAAATTCATTGGTCTCTTTTTCTTTAATAAAGAAAAAAGGTTTCATAATCAATAGATTTATATAAATCAGTAACTTAATGATTAAAAGCTCTGCATCTCAAGAATTTGCAGAGCTTTTTTTATGAATTTTAATAATCTTTCAAGTAGCACTCTATCTTTTTTGGCCAAAATAAATTAAGGCTAAAAAAGATATTGTGCTCACAACAGCGATTAAGTACCACCCAGTTGAGGAGTTGCTAACTACTTCTGTCATTTATTTTGATTTATCGGAGGAATTGATTATTTGGGTAAATATCACAATTGATATCAATAAAAATACTAAAAGGATGTAAGTTACGTCCATTTATAGAAAAAAGCTAATTATCAAAAAGATTATTCCTAGAACTACCGTAACAATTGCTCCATCTACTAATAAGTCTTTCCATGTATAACTTTTAAGCATCCTTGTTTTATCTTCTTCACTCATAAGGTTCTTTAACCAAGTCCAATCTAAAAGCTTTGTCAATGCAACACCAAAAATTAAATGACCAATCAAAATTCCAATTAGATCAATTCTAGAAATATCTTTAGTAAGACCTGTAATAATAAAAAAGTCCACTACCTTTTTTCTTTATTAGATAAGGCACCACCTTCTTCTTTGTACTTTTCCCAAGCTTCGCTTATTTTTGCTTTAGAAAAGTTTTGTTTCCCCTCAGAGAATTTATTTTTAGGTTATTAAAACTATTGGTCAGCCCTTTTTTTGTTGGTTCATCAAGAAAGTTTGATGTTGATTTCCATAAGTACCAGCTACTTGCTAGAAGAAGAATCAATCCCAGTAGTTGCATATTGTTTTTTTACTATGCTACAACTTTTTAAATGGTTTCGATAAATTAATTTATTTAATACCCGCAGAATTTTTTTGACATAAATAAAAATTAAAACTTCAACCAGTGGAAAAATATTCTATCCAGTAACCATATAGTTAAACCCCCTTCCAGGAAAGCCAACCAGTACATGCCATAATCAGAAAATCCCATTTGTTCTTTTACTGTTTTAATTAATTTTTTATGAGCTTGAATGAGATCTTTCATGAACAAACAAATTTTTTAAACTTGCTGAATTTCTTTAATTAAAAAACCCTTCCCATAACAAGAAAGACAAGTCTGAGTCTCATCTAAAGAAATTCTTAGAAAACCTGATCCATTACATCTAAAACAACTTACTTTAGTGTTTGAATAGATTTTTGATTTAATTTTAGCAGCACGATTTAAGTAAGAAACAGTTTCTTTACGACCGTAAGCATTGACAGCTTTGTTTAAAAGTTTTTTATATTTAACTTTGAGTTCTTGGTTATTCATCATATAGAAACTAAAATTCCGATACAAGAAAAATAAAATTTTAATAATAAAAAAATTTGGATTTCCCTCAATATTTCTAATCTCATCTCTTTCAGAGATTCAAACACTATAACTAAGATTTACTTTATACGTATGGTATCAAGAGTATTAATTTATATATTTAATAGAAATTTTATATTTGATAAAATTAAACGTTTTGAGTGATCATTCAAGAAAACATTATTTTGTCTAAAAAGGGAGTTTAGAAATTTATATTTTAAAAAATATTTTAAGCTCTAGTACATTATCCAGCCTTTTTGAGGTTTTTAACCAAAAAATCTTTTTCATTAGTAAGAACTTTGAGCTTAGATTTTTCCAAATCTTTTATTATTTTGGGATTTAAATCCTTTTTTATCTCATTTAGATTCATAGGATTTTGCTTAAAATATTTAAATACAGTTGAAATGTTAGTGATCCAAAAAAAAAAATGTGGATAGTTTCTTCTTTAATGAAGATAATATTTTATTTTGCACATAGAAAAATAAATTCAACCAACATACTGTGGAAAACCCTGTTGAAAAACGCTTAAAAAGTGGATAACTCTTCGGGAGCATTATCAAAACAAGCTTTTCTGGAAAAATTTTTAAGTATTAATACTTCATCAAAAAAAATAAAATATACTTTAAAAACTAACATAATCTATTGTTATAACAGTGGGATCATTACTTTTTGAATAAAGATGAAAATTCTCTTCCAGAAGCACATGTTGATAAAAATTTTAAAAAATTTTTCTTTCATGATGTATCAAATTGAAAATTAAAGTAAAGAAAAATCAATCTAAACTTGAATTTTTTAATTTTTGTCTTAGCCGTCAAATTAATGCTTAATTCGGTTTTCTCTATGGAAATATTTCTCTAAGCTAAAATTAATCAAATAGATTTAAGTAAATTAAAAAATTTCAAATGTCAGAAGAAAAAAAGGATTCAAAAAAGTGTTCTGGAAAGAAAAACATTATGTTTGCCTATGGTTTTATACAACTCGGTTCTAGTTTCGTCTCTGCTGTAGCGTTGGCAGCTATCGCTTTTGGGTTCTGTTCAGTAAAAAAAGAGTCTAATCTTTCCAATAAATGTGTTGCCGAAATTATTGAAGATGGTGGTACTATTTCAGAGGCGGTAAGGTATTGCAATGGAGGCAATTAAAAGTCTCTCACAGAACAATTAAATGGATTCGACAAGTGATTTGATTATCGACTCTTTAAAAGAGGAGCCAATTGGAGAAACTAATCACTTTATTTGGTTCATAACAGATATTGGTATTGTTGCACTATTTAAAAGAGAGCAAAACTATGAAATTTACAGTTCAAATGTCGAAATTGAGGCTAATAAAATTGGTTTGGATATAACTAAAGAGGAAAAAGATTATCTCAAAATAAAAGAAAGACAGCTTTTCTTGTTTTATTCATAATCTAGGATTTAGTTTTTGATTTAGTAGGATGGCTCAAGGTTAAAGTTAGGCTCTTTAATATTATTCTCGCTAATTAATTCGTAGGTTAGCTCTTTATTTAAGGCATTTATATAAGATGTATAAAGTTTTCCCCAAACAAATTCAAATTCATCTTTACTTAAATTCTTGAAAAGAATTTCTCCTTTGAAGTAAATGTGATAAGAATCGTTCATTATGGAAAATTAATCTTATCCTTTTTAACGCAGTCAAATATGCATGTAGTATTAGCTGCTACTAAAAATAAATTATATTTAAAAGTTAGAAGTACTTTTAGACCATCCGTGTATTCATTTTTTGTTTTTTGAATAATCCGACTGTCTCATCAAGATCCATACACGGCTGAATGCTTATATCCATTAACCTTCTCCACGGATGCCATTGCTTCCAAATTGTCTCAAGAGAATCTGCACTTACCACAGAATGTCCAATCCCATTTTGAACCATAAAAATCCAAGAATGAACCTCATAGTTTTCAGGTCTGTTTTGGGGACCACCCGATTCGTACCAATTAATTAGCATTTCTGCCCCTTCTTCTTGATCCTCTCCATCTGTAAATTCGTAGGAAATCAAATACCTTTGCATATAGATTATTATTAAAATCTCTAAACTATTTTAACTCTAGATTTAGATATTGCTTCCCAATTTTATAAATGCTATGAAGTTTATAGAAATGATTGTTTTAAATGACCGAAAGATTTGGGAAAATTAAAAAAATTATTTTGACTAATTTATCTTTTATAAATAAGACAATCTTGAAGTATTTTCAAAATCATGATCTGTTCGTATAGCTCAGGTTAATAGATAAAATTTGATACTTTTTAAAATACCTTTAATTAGTTACCATATTTGTACTGTATTGATACCAATGATAAATAAAAAGGATCAAAGCGATCCCATTGATAATTTAGAGTATGAAAAAGTTCTAGAAGAAGAAATAATTAATTCGTACGAAAGTAAATTTCTAAAAGATACTAAACCAGACAAAAAAAAGACTAAACTTTACAAACTTAAAAGAACTCCATTAGAAATATTAAATAGGTCATTTTTCTTTTTCTTTATCGGAAGTTTTCTTTTCTCTTTGTTTTTAGCTTATTCAGAAAGTAAGTTATGGTTCATACTTTATGTAATAAGTGCATTGTCATGTGTTTTCTATACTCCAAATAGAAAGGCAATTAAAGAATTAATTGCAGCTTGGCCAAATATAGAGGATCTCATTAAAGGAAGGAGTTTGTGGAGAAAAGGCAAGTAAATAGATTATGAAACCTTTAAATACATTTAAAAAGTGGTTATTAACTATTCTTGTGCCATACATTGAGCGCACCAACAAGAAAAAAGAGGATAAAAAATGAGTTTAATAAAGGTTGGAATTATTGTTGAAATTTTTTTGTTTGTGGGAGTTTTTTTATGGGTTAGGAAACTTAATAGTAAACAAAGTAGGCAACCATCTTTATCAAAAAAAACAATAAAAAATCTCAAATTTTAGAATTTTGATCACAAAATAAGGAATCTTTATAAAGAGATCAAATTTATGGGGAAATTCTTTACTTTTTTCTCTCACTTTGTGTACAAAATTGGTTAGAACATCTACATCGTTCTTAAAAAATATGGTTTCCTCCATTCAAGGTCTTGCTCCAATAACTAATCCATTAAATAGTGTCTTAGTAGAGAAGAAACTTATAAATGTTGATCAAAAGTTTATTCAACTTGTTTCTCTGGCAGAAGGTTTACCTCGTACAGAAGTTATTGAAAGTGGTAGAAATTATTGGAGAGGTGTTTGTAGAAGCTTGATTTTTAGATTTCCTGACGATCTTGAAATTTTAAAGCTTGATGTAAGAAGTTATGTAGATAGATCAAAAGGAATAATTCAAATAAGATCTGCAGCAAGATTAGGTCAATCAGATTTAGGCGTTAATTTAAGAAGAGTGGAATACTTATTTAATCAATTAGAGAAATTTTAATTAATCAATTTTTTATAAATTTAAGGTTCTTTTTACTAATTAGTTGTGCTTTAATTCATAAAAATATTTGAATTGCCATGGTAAAGATAATCTTAGTTGGAATTATTGTTGCGCTTGTATATTCTCAACCTGACCTTCGTCTCACGGTCGCTGATTGGTTAAAAGCAGCTTCTGATTTTCTAATTGAATCGGTACAAGTAAAACCTTGAATTAATTTTTAATGAAGCATTAAATAAGACCTGAGACAGTAATCATTTGTTTAATGCATAGAGCCACGAAAATAAATATTATTATCCTGCTTAATATGTATTTCACTTAAACAAATAAATAGTTTTAGGAACATAATAGAAAATTTTTTTGAAATTCTTGAATAGTTAACGATAATAAGGGATATGAAGCTTAGATTATTTGAGTTCTATTTTATTAAAGACTATTTAAGGCCTTGGTTTGGTCTTATTTACTCTTTGTTCTTCCTGTTTTTTTTAGGTGCAATTGGCTATCGAATAACAGAGGGGTGGGAATGGAGTGATTGCTTATGGATGGTTCTGATCACAATAACCACTATTGGTTTTGGAGAAGTTCAACCTTTAAGCCCTGAAGGCAGGATCGTAACTGTTTTAGTAATCGTTGGCGGATTGATCTTTATTCAATTTACCTTTCAAAAAGCTGTAAGATTATTCGAATCCGGCTATTTTCAAAGAGTAAACGAATTACGTTTTAAAAGACTTCTTAGAAAAATGGAAAATCATGTAATTTTGTGCGGATATGGGAGGGTAGGTCAGGAAATATCTAACCAAATAAAAACGCAAAATATTCCAATTATCGTTGTTGAGAGTGACGAAGATAGAAAAAAGATTGCTGAAGAAAATGGTTTAGAAGTTCTTTGTGCTGACGCCACTCTTGATGAGACGTTAAAACTGGCAGGATTAGAAAAATGCAAAAGTTTGGTTGTTACTTTGCCCAATGATGCTGCTAATTTATATGTGGTTTTAAGCGCTAAAGGGATAAGAAGTTCTATAAGAGTAATTGCAAGAGCAGGAACTGAAGAAGCCGCAAGTAAATTGAGATTAGCTGGAGCAAGTATAGTAGTAAGTCCTTATATTGCAGCAGGGCGAGCTATGGCATCAATGGCTTTAAGACCTATCGCTATTGACTTTCTTGATCTGCTTGCAGGAAGTGAATGTGAAATTGAAGAATTTGAATTAAGTAATGATATTAGTCTTTTTGAAACAGCAGAGAAAAGATCACTTTCTGAACTTGGAATAGGAAAAAAAAGTGGAGCAAAAATATTAGCCATTAAAGAAAATGAAAAGTTGTTTACTAATCCTGGAGGTAATTTCATCCTTCAACCAGGTCAGGTTTTAATAGCTTTTGGTAGTAAAGAACAGCTTAATATTTTGAACGGATTATTAGGAAATCTTGTTGTAGCAGTTGAGCTATTAAAGTAGATATATCAAAATAATTTGATATTTAATTCTTTCAATTTTTAAATTTCCCAATAAATGTCAAATTATCATGACTTTCATATACCTTTAACCCCTCTTAAAGTCTTTTACAATATTTATTAGTAGATTTAAATAAATATACTTTTTTAATGGAAGAGAAATTAATTCTTTTCAAGAATCGTAAAAGATTCGGGATTGAAAAAAATATAGATATCATTTTTAAAAATACAACCCTAGTTTTGTCTAGTCTTGTAGCAGTAGTGTTATTTGGGATTATTTTAGTAGTCTTTATTCAGTCATTTGAATCCTTTTCTAGGTATGGCTTGAATTTTCTTGTTACTTCTGAATGGAACCCAGTAAAAGATGAATATGGAGCTTTTACTGCAATATATGGGACATTAGTTACTTCTCTTCTTTCATTATTGATTACTATCCCTTTAGGCGTTGGAACTGCGATATTTATAACAGAGGATTTTGTTCCGAAATTTGTCAGAGAAATAGTTGGTTCATTTGTTGAATTACTAGCAGCCATACCATCTGTTGTATTGGGATTATGGGCAATTTTTGTTATGGAACCTTTCTTTAGAGACTTTTTTGCCTTTTTACATAATTTCTTTGGTTGGATTCCTTTATTCAGTTCGGAGCCTGCAGGTCGGAATTCACTTTTAGCGATAATAATTTTAGTGGTTATGCTTTTGCCAATTGTGACTTCGATAGCTAGAGATTCTCTTAATCAAGTTCCTAAAAAGCTTAGGAATGCAGCCTATGGAATTGGTGCAAGTAGATGGAAAACTATATTTTCGGTAATTTTGCCTGCAGCATTATCAGGGATTATGGCAGGTGTTCTATTAGCTCTAGGCAGAGCTATGGGAGAGACTATGGCTGTCACAATGATTATTGGCAATTCTAATGCATTTAGTTGGTCACTATTATCGCCTGGATATACCATCTCCTCTATGCTTGCAAACCAGTTTGGTGAAGCTGATGGAAGTCAGGTCTCATCCCTTTTTTATGCAGCTTTTGTACTTATGATTCTTTCTTTATTTGTCAATATCTTTGCTCAATGGCTAGTTAAAAAATTTAGTCTCAAATATTAGATAATTATGAATTCTCTTTATTACCAGAAAAAACTATCAAGAAATGTAGGAGATAAATTTTTTACTTCTTTATCAGTTTTTTGTGCATTCATTGCTATACTTCCTTTGATTTTTGTGGTTACATATATTCTTATTAAAGGAGGTGCTCAGATAAATTCTGATCTATTTACTTTAGAACCAAATCCTCCTGGAGATGATTTAGATGCAGGAGGAATTAATCCTGCATTAATTGGGACACTAATAATTACAACTATTGCTTCAATTATCGCTATACCTGTAGGTGTAGGGGGAGGTATTTATCTGGCTGAATATTCAAAAGGTGGGTCTTTTTCAAAATTTATTCGATTCGGAGTAAATGTTTTAGCGGGTGTTCCTTCAATCATTGCAGGTGTATTTATTTATGCCTTAATCGTTTCAACAAAGATCTTATTTGGAAGTATGTATAGCGGCTTGGCTGGAGGTATGGCTCTTTCAATATTGATGTTGCCTACAGTTATAAAAACTACTGATGAAGGTTTAAAGTTAGTTCCAAATGAATTAAGGTATGCTTCTCTAGGCATAGGAGCAAGTATGTATACAACAATATTAAAAATAACTTTACCCTCAGCATTTAGATCTATTGCTACTGGTGTTGTGCTTGGGATTGCAAGAGCAGCAGGTGAAACAGCACCTTTGATCTTTACTGCTTTATTTTCTTACTACTACATAGTAGGTTTTGAAGATTTGTTTTACGAGATGGGGTCTTTAGCAGTTCTTATTTATAATTTTGCCCTTGAACCATACGATGCTCAAAATAAACTAGCCTGGGCAGCTTCTTTTATTCTTGTTATATCAATACTATCAGTAAATATATTTTCGAGGATATTAGCCGCTTTTACTGAGAAAACTAAGAGGGTATGAAATGATTAAAAATACTAAAAAATTGCAAAAAAATAATATTTTATCTCTTGAGGATGTTTCTATTAGTTATGGCACTTTTGAAGCAGTAAAAAATGTTTTTTGTAATTTTAAAAGGGGAGATATAACTTCACTCATTGGCCCTTCTGGTTGTGGAAAATCAACCGTTCTTAGGGCTTTGAATAGAATGAACGATTTAATCCCTAATTGTTCACTTAAAGGAACTGTTCTCTTTGATGGGACTAATATTTATGACAAAAGAGTAGATCCAGTTGAAGTTAGAAGAAGAATCGGGATGGTTTTTCAGCAACCAAATCCTTTCCCAAAATCCATCTACGAAAATATTGCATTTGGGGCAAGAATTAATGGCTTTACTGGGAATATGGACGAGCTGGTTGAAAGTTCGCTCAGAAAAGCTGCTGTATGGAGTGAATGTAAAGATAAATTAAATGATAGTGGCTATTCCTTATCCGGAGGACAACAACAAAGATTATGTATTGCTCGAACCATCGCAATTGAACCTGAAATAATTCTAATGGATGAGCCATGTTCAGCTTTAGATCCAATCTCTACTTTGAAAATAGAAGAAACGATGCATGAACTTAAGAAGAATTACACAATAATAATCGTCACTCATAATATGCAGCAGGCTTTAAGAGTCAGTGATATGACTGCTTTCTTTAATGCGGTTGAATACGAAGATGGCGATGGAGGTAAAGTTGGTTATCTTGCAGAATTCGACTCAACAAAGAAAATTTTTAACTCTCCAAAAGAAAAAACCACTCAGGAATATATTTCTGGCAAATTTGGTTAATTTACACTTTAAAAAGAAAGATTTTTACTCTCAAGAAAGCTTAGGGGTAGACAAACAGTATAAATACCTATATAGTTATTTCGAATTAGTAAGTTTATCTTTGAAAAACTATCCTTTTCTACCTTTCTTGATTTTCGCAGGAGCTCTCATAACAACTGCAACAATTGGATTGCCTGTATTTACTTCATAATTTAAGTGAATTCTTATTTCAGGTAATCTTATGATTTCAATAATAAATAAAGAATTAATTGGAAGTCCACATAAAACATTAATAAGCGGAAATTTATTTGACTTTATCAAAAAAAGAGTGAATATGAATTTGTGTGGGAGTGAAAAATCTGTATTAAACCATTGTTAAAGGTGGTTAATTTCTAATTTATTTATCATGGATAAAACAAAAGAACAGTTAGAAAAATTGAGAGAAGTAGCTGAAGCATCTCTTACAAAAACGGATGAACTTCAGAAAGTTCTTGCTCAAATAGAAGCTTTAATGTCCAGGGAAGAATCACAAACTTTATCAAAGAAGAAATAAATAATCTAAAAATATATTTTTTGTTTTTGTACGTTTAATAACACCTCTACAATTCCTTTGTAGTTATTAATTGGGTATGCAGAACCCGTTCCAAAGTTTTCTGTTAGGTCTCGAGGTCTTACCTTCTTAAAGTAAAAGACCTCTTTAATTTGTTTGTTTTTATTATATTTTTAACCTGCTTATTTAGTTGATTACTTTATAGATTTCCTTCAAACAGACATTGACGTCGAAAGATTCAGTATTTACAACTTCTAATCCTGTTTTTTCTGTAACTTCAACAGTTGCATTGCATTCGTCTTGTTTAAGAGCCATATAACTTGGCTTTTTATTTTCGATGTCTTGTTCAACACTTGATTTAGTTTCTTCTTTATATTGCTCCATTACTAGTGTAAGTGCTTCTATTTCAACGGAATAATTATCATTTGCTTTTGCCCCAAATGGCATAAAAAGAAATGGAAATAAAATAAAAGTTATTAATTTTTTCATTTCTATAAAATGTGTTTATTTTTTTTATAACGTGGATTGTTTGCTAAAGAAAGGGTCATTAGCTGTATAAATTTTATACCCTATTCCAATAGCAGAAATTAATTAATAAACACAAAATAATAGATAAATAAAATAAACGAGACTTTTAAGTATAAATTGGTATATCTAAATTAAAAATTTAAGTCACTTCAATAGGATTTTTCTAAGATTTTATTTCGATGATTTCTTCTTCAGAAACAATTGCCCATTTTTTAAATGACTTTTTGCAGGGATATCCTCCTGTTAAGTCTCCAAATGCAGGTAAAAATAAAGTATTTTTATTCTTATCCATTGCAAAGCACCTAAATGATAATTTATCTCCATTGTTTTTTATATAGATTTTTGGATGATAATGTCCACAAATATTCAAGGTTTTATTGTTTTCTAAATTAACTGGTTCATGACTAAAAGTAATATTTTTAGTTTTTCTAGTATCAAAAATTTTAATATTTTTAATATTGCAACCTACATCGTGATTTCCTAGGACTAGTTCAACGTTAGTTTTTAGTCGTTCAGGAAGATCCTCAACTTTTTTTTGAAGAGTTTGATCTATTGAATATTTGCTGTGGAATAAATCTCCTAATATTATTAACTTTTCAGGACTATATTTTTTTACTATTTTTTTTATTCTTGCAAAATTGTTTTTATCTGAATTATTAGTAAGAGGTATACCATTTTGCTGAAAATACTCAGCTTTCCCAAGATGAATATCGCATATTAACAACTCTTTTGTTTCCGGGAGATATAACGCTCTTGAAGGAAGCATCTCT